>WRFW01000181.1 GCA_009787435.1 Defluviitaleaceae bacterium | reverse complement strand
TTGGCTCTGGTTGTGTTGGCTCTGGTTGTGTTGGTTCTGGTTGCGTCGGCTCTGGTTGTGTTGGTTCTGGTTGTGTTGGTTCTGTATCTGCATCCACGTCTGCATCTACATCTGCGTCCACATCCACATCCACGTCTGCATCCACATCTGCGTCTGCATCTACATCTACGTCTGCATCTACATCTACGTCTGCATCTACATCTACGTCAACATCTGCGTCAACATCCACATCTACATCTGCATCTACGTCAGCATCTACATCTACGTCTGCATCTACATCTACGTCTGCATCTACATCTACGTCAACATCCACATCTACATCTGCGTCAGCATCTACATCTACGTCTGCATCTACATCTACGTCTGCATCTACATCTACGTCTACGTCTACATCTACGTCTGCATCTACATCTGCATCTGCATCTGCATCTACGTCTGCATCTACATCTGCATCCACATCTACGTCTGCATCTACATCTACATCTACGTCTGCATCTGCGTCTGCATCCACATCAGCATCTGCATCTACATCTACGTCAGCATCTACATCTACGTCAGCATCTACATCTACGTCAACATCTGCATCTGCGTCAACATCCACATCTGCATCCACATCAGCGTCCACATCTACATCTACATCCACGTCTACATCCGCGTCCACATCTACATCTACATCTGCATCTGCATCCACGTCTACATCTACATCCGCGTCCACATCTGCATCTGCATCTGCATCTGCATCCACATCATAGTCCTCATCTCCGTTGTTATATTCTGGCGGAAGCAACGATTGACCAGGCTCTCTTTCTGGGTCGTCAATTAATTGAATGTTTATCAAAACCACTTCTACTTCCTGATCCAAAAGTTCACTTGGAATATCTGAAATATCAAAGCCATTAGCTGAAGCCCAATCAAAAAGAGTTTGCCCTGAACGAATATGATTTTGACCAAAATGTCTTAAACTTAAATTATGATTATCTAAAAAATTATCAAAATCAGAAACTGATATATCTCTTGTTAAGCTTAAAAAGTTAAGGAATTCAACTAGTGCCTGTTCATTAGACATAGCAATTGAATTCTCAAGAACTGTATTTATATTTACATGCCAACCTACACCTTGTTCATGAACAAGAGAAGCAGTACCCATAGGTATACCAAATTCATTTACCCAATTATGGAAATTAAAAACAGGAAAAACTGTGCTACCTGCAAAAACAACTCCTTCCGGTACATTATGCTGAGGAGCACTAAATTCAAATTCAGGCAAGCCCATATTATAAAAAGCATATGCTATCTGAGGATTTGTAGCTAAATGCGGAGTTATTCCAACGTTATTTTGCGTTATGTTTAAAAGAGAGTTACCCTCTGGAGCAGCAAGGGGTGAGGTATGTACTTCTTCAGTTACTATATTGCTATTTTGCGGTGTATCTAAATATTGTGCAACTTCTGCAAAAGCTTCAATGGGCATTCTACCCATTAGCTTAAGTGCAAGCATTGCGATTAAAACTTTTCTCATATGTTTTTCATATGCACGTTTAAAATCCATAAATTTGGTACCTCCGTATTTTAATATAAATATCTCAAATTACATTGTAACACATTTCGCCGAAAAAGTAAACTTAAAATATAATTACAATAGCAAAAAAACAACCCAAAGTTTGTTTCCATATTTATTCAACCAATACTTTGAAAAGCCTATTATACCTAGCAAATAATTTTTAGCCACTGCGTAATTAAATTATGAGCAACTATAATAGACTTTTCAAAAAATGTATAATTTAAAACTCAAATTGCATTTCCATAAGCGGTTTGTGTTGCTGAGCCCCGTACACATCTCTTTCGCCTATTTGCCCAGAAGATATAGGCCTTACTATAGTTATTTTTAAAGCATTTGCAGGGGCAAAAGGAATTATGCCCAAAATATCTTCTTCTTTTATAGTATACAAATTGGCAAAAGATTTTTTTGTAATTATTTCTGAACTTATAAATTTTTCAAAAGTGTGTGCGTCGTTAAAAATTATATCAAAAGTAAGCTCATAAGGACCTGCATTTTTGCTTCTTACAACTTTTGCTATATCTGTTAGTTTCATAGTTCTAAAACCTCCAACGGGAAATGCTCTAGGGGGTCTGCTTTTAAGAGAGCGTATACACTAAATTCATAAACTTCGCCACCATCAAAATCGGACGGGGAAAATGGAAAAGCTAAGTTTCCAGCTGTTGAAATTCTACCCGCATAGCCAAAATGAAGCATTGTGGAACGGGCAAAACTGCAAAGTGCTTTGGAAAGCTCTTTCGTGTTCGCTACAACATCTATTATAATAGCAGCTTCACCACCGCCTACCGCAGGTGGTTCTGCCAAATTGAATTTATTAATAGAAACATCTGAATTATTTGCAGAGGTAAACTTATAATCTGAAAAATTTTGACCAACCGTAGGCGGCTCTGCCGACTGCAAGCCGAAAAGGCTAACGCCGCTAGTTCCATATATTTTAAAATCTATAAAATAATCTTCTTTTTTTAAATCGGTGAAATTTGCTTTTATTTTTTCTCTTATGCTTTGCAATATAGTTGGTATCTCTTTTATCATTATATGGTCTGCAGTTGCTGCAAAAGAAACGGTACGCATACCTAGCTTTCTTGCAGCTTCAAGCTTTATATAATATTCACCTTTTATAAACTTTGTGCCCCGAACTATTACTGTTTCTTCGGTGTTTTGCTCAAAAGTAGTTTCGGTTAAATCTAAAATACCCCCTGGGCCGTGCAATTTTGCTGGGTCGCTCTTTTCATATAAAGTATGTGCCGCAACAGAAGTAGTAGTGCATTTTCTTTCTTCGTTTAATGCTTTAAGCTCGAAATGGTCTTCTCTTAAAATGCCTAGCATACAATCTGAACCGCTTCCAGGCGTTGCCGCTATTGCCGCACACTCTAATATTTTGCCTAAATGCAAGGCAAGCCCTGTATCAAAACCATCTTTTATTGCTAATGCTGAAAAAACTACAGGGTCATATGCACGCCCGGTTATAATTATATTAATATTTTGGTTTAATGCTGCTAGTATAGGCTCTGCACCCATTTGGGCAACTATATTTGTAGAATTTAAAATTTCTTCTTCGGTTGGCATTGGTGCGGGATATAATGGGGCTATATTGCCTTTTTTAAGAGCTTCTAAAACAGTATTTTTATTAATATCTGAGGGAATAACTGCTATTTTAAATGAAAGGTTATTTTCTTTTGCAATTTCTTTTATAATTTCAACATCTCTTTGCAAGTGGTCTCTTGCACCGCTTCCACCCGCTGTGCCTATTATTAATGGAATATTTTCTTTTATAGCCGCCTTTAGCATAAAGGTTAAATCACGCTTTGTGCCTGCTCTATCTACAAAGCAGTTGCCGCTTCCCAAATAGTATGGACCTGGGTCTGTAGAGCCTGCATCGACAGCGATTATATGAGGCTTTTGTGCCATGCCCGCTTCAAAAGAACTTTCAGGGAAACCATATCCAAGAATAGCAGTGGGAGATAAAATTCTCATTTCTTTCATACTTTAAACCACCTTTGTTTAATTGAACTATGAACCATAAAAAGCTTATTTATAGCTGCTCATGATAGGAAAGCAGCTATAAAATTTGATTAGATGGCATTCCTACCACCTATAAGCACTCCCATGCTTACTGCGTAAATATCATCTATAGCCATTTGAATAGAAACTTCCCTATTTTCAATTTTTGCTCTATCTTTTAATTTTTCTGCGTGGAATTCTTTTATCTCTGCATTAAATGGCAAATTGCCCATATCTAAAATGCGAACCGCTCCGCTATTATCCCTTGCAGGGAAAAGCTTATCTGCATTGTATTTACTTGGTGAATACGGAATATCTAAAATGCCTAGCTCTATTGCCCTTATTGCACCTATTGCTAAATCACCCTCGCCAAGTTCTAAGGCTTTGCTCATTATTGCGTTTGTTTCTTTTTCTATTTGGCTCGCTTCAAGCTCTACTTCTTTTACATTTAACAAACTTTGGTCTTTAAGCATACTAACCATTTGTTTTGTTGCCAATAAGCCAGAAACATTTGCTTCTTTAGTTGGAACGCCCATAGCTTCATGCGGAGTTTTCACTATCACTTTTGTAGCTTTTGAAAGAGCCGCCGCTGCCGCTCCTAAAGATATAACACCATATGCTTGGCTTTCATCTGCAGGGAAACCGCCCATCCATTGGTGCAAAACTGTAGTAACTAACACATCTTCATGGCCCGCTTTCTTTAAATATTCTTTAGTGAGCTTTTTTAAGCTTTTAATTGCCGCAACATCTTGAATTAAGTTTCCACACTGCCCATAGCCAACTGTTACACATTTTGCACCTTGCTCAGCGGCGAGCAACGCTTCAATAATAGCTACTGTGTGTGATATGCAAGGCGGAACTAACGTACCAGTTAAAGGCCCAAATGGTTCTCTATTTATGCGTATACCTTGTTCTTCATATAAGCCAATTAGCCTATCAACATATTGCCAATCATAAATAGTTTTTTCTAATGGAATATTTTTTGAATAAGGAATATTATAAGATATTGCACCACCCTCGTAAGAGGTGAAACCGCCACTCATCGTTATTTCTAGTAAAAGCCTAGCATCTGGCGTGCCATGGCGAACTTGCACAGGGCTTTTTAAAGAAGAAGTAATATTGCGGCAAACTTGCACACCGTGGTTAACTGCGGGAAAGCCATTTAACATGGAGCGGTTTTTCGCTATGCTTTCTTCAATGCCAACTTGTGCTTCTTCATATTTATTGTGCCTGGTGTAGCTATCTATAGTTGAGGGCAAAAGGTCTGCATTGCCTTTTTCTTCTAAGTAGGTAAGCAATTCTAAATGTTTATCTGCAAGGGCAACGCCTGCCCTAGGCTGTGTTAGAGTTATGCCTTTTTCATCTGCTTCTTGCAATTTTTTTGAGAAGTTTTTTTCAGCGGGAATTTGTTTTTGGTAGCTAAAAGCTTCTTCTAAGTTTAAGTTGTGCCCAGTTTTCCAAGCTTTTAAAACTTCTTTTCTAACTGAGTGAAAATAATCTTCATCCCATTTTTTATTTTGTAGTTTTTCTTTCATAAATCTTTATCTCCCAAAATTATATTATTGATAATCCTATACCTCCTTGAAATTTTCTTTCATCAATTTCACAGCTAATTTTGAATCTATACGAGATAAAAGCCCCATAGCACAAATGCAATTTTGTTTATCTAATAAAATTTTAGGCTTAAGCGGCTTTAAAAGCTCTAAATCTGCAGGTGTATATATAGCATTTTGCAATATTTTTTTCGGATTTTTTGAGTTTACAATTGCCCCACCAGAGCCTATTAAGTATTTAACGCCCGTTAAATCTTTACCCTCTTGCAAGAAAGCTTCGCCTGCCAAAGTCATTACTTTTTTCTTTACACCAACGTGCCTATTAGTAGATATTTTTACAGCTTCTGCTGCTATAGCTTCATCTATTGGGTGGTATTTTTCAAAACGTGCTATCGGCAAATTACCTTTATATTCTTTACATATATTTACCCACTCATAATAATCAGCTTCGTCTAGGCTATATTCTTTTATAAAATTAGGCACATTTATTTGCTCAAGAAGAGCTTCCATAGAATATCTCATGCCTAAATCACCCTCTACAGTTCTTTTTGAGTAAGGCTCTGGAAGCCCATTCATAAAACAATCTTCCCCTTTAGGGTTACCATCTGCTATAGAATAAACATCTGTTGTGGCACCGCCTAAATCATATGCCATTAATTCACCTATAGATTGCCCTAATATTTCAAAAGCTTCTAACACTGCTAGCGGGGTCGGTATTATCTCCATATCCATTATTTTTTGAATATTATTTAACCCTTTGGCAGCTATTATATTTTTAATGAAAATGTTTCTTATAACTTCTTTTACCGGTTCTATATTTAAAACACCAAATTCCGGCATAACATTTTCTGTGAAAACAATATTTTTAGCAATCTTATTTTTCGGAGATTTAAACTGTCTATCAAAACGGTGGCTTTCCATATCATCAATTGGAGATTCTTTATTAAGAGCTTCAAAGATATTAGAAATATCATCTTTTGCACTTTTATTGCCCGCTATTATAGTGTGAAAATTGCCGCTAATTTTTGAAACTAATGTGGCATTATGTAATAAAACATCTTTATTGCCACCGTCTATCCCACCAGATAAAAGAATAATATCTGGTTTAGAAGCTTCTATTGCTCTAGCATCGCTCTCTGTTAACTCATATGAGTAAGTTTTTATAATTTTGCCACCTGCACTAGCAGCAGCTAAACGAGAAGCTTTGGCTGTTAAATCGGGAACTAAGCCAGAAGAAACTATTTTCAAGCCACCTGCTGCAGAGCTTGCACAAAGCTTTTTTGAAAATTTTATATTAAAAATGCCATAGTTACCGGCTATTTTTTCCTCTAATAATTTTAGAGCTTTGTTATAGCCTATAGTTACATCTTCTTCTATAGTTGTATATGATTTAGCAATCCCTATTATTTTAGAGGCTTTTATATCCACAGCGGTTAATTTAGTATAAGTAGAGCCTACATCACAAAGTAATACTTTCATCGCTACATACCAAAATCTTGCTTTATATGTTCAATTGCTGTTTTTGGGTCTGTGCCGGGGGGGTATACTCTATCAAAGCCCATTTCTTTATACCGTGCTTCAACTTCTTCAAAACTAACTTTTCCAATTACTAAGTTTCCGCCTGCATAAAGCTTTATATTTTTTAAGCCTGCTTCATCGCATTTGTCTCTCAAGCCTTTGCAATCTATCTCGCCATGCCCATAGAGAGAAGAAACTATTATAGCATCTGCTGCAGCTTCTATAGCGGCTTCAACAAATTCTTTTTGAGTAACCATTACACCTAAATTAACTACTTTAAAGCCTGCTTCTGTGAAAACAAAATTTAATATTTTATTGCCAACAGCGTGCACATCTGCACCAACAACACCCATAACCAAAGTAACTTGTTTCATATAAAATCTCCTTTCTTGTGAACTGAATTATAATATAATTTTACCACAAACCTAAAATCTTTACAACACTTTTTATAAAGTTTCATTAGAGTTTTGCTAATTTTTTAAACGCATTATATAATAACTAAGCCATGTTTCATTTCTAAAAATCTATTAAGGATATGAGTGCCCATAAAACCTTAGATTAAGGCGCCTGCTAGCGATATAATAGATTTTGCTAAGTTAAAATGTGCAAATAAAATTTCTAAAAAATAAAAAAGCAATCAAAATCAATATTTTAAGTGCTTTTTAAAAATTTATTTATGAATGGCAATATCTATATTTCTGTAAAAAAACATATTATTTTTACCGCTTGCCCGCAAATCTTTCAATATGACCTATATGATAAAACAAAACTATCGCTAAACCCCTTTCTTTGTATTTCTTAGTTTAAGTGTTAACAAAAATACAGTAGAAACGAAAATAAGAGATAAGCTAAAAATATATTTTGTTAAAATAGTGTTAATTCTATTATTGTTATACTCAAGCAATCTAATCAAATTAATTATACCATCATAAAAACCTCTTTGATTACTTAGCTCTAAAAAAATGCCAAAGTTATATATATCTAAGTAGGCTATCTTTGAGCCATATAAGCCATAATTTTGAACGTTCATTAAAGCTAAATCAATATCTTGAACACTATTTAATATATAAAAATTCTCATAGTGATTTCTATAAAGCTCTACTATGCTTTCAACTATTAAATTTAAATAATGAAAGGGGGCATTTAAAAGACTATCTATATTATAAACAGTGAAATAAAGCCTATTATCTAAGTTTGTATATCTAAGTTCAAAAGGCATACTAGAAAGTGAACTAATGTCTACTAAAACACCTTCAATTTCGGGAATAGGCGGCGGTAGTTCTTGATAAAAAGAAACTGGCGGAATCTTATTAACATATAAATTAAACGGCAAATTTTCTACCGCAAATTGATAATTTAAAAGTGGAGCTAAAAAAAGTGGGTATCTTCTTATTGCTATAACTGACACATTAACATACAAAAAAATAATAGTTGTAATTAATGGAAAAACAATAAAACCAAGCATAAAAATCAATTTAAAACCTTTATCTTTAGGAAGTATAAACTTTTTCATAACAATTTATATTCTTTTCAAAAAGTAAATTAATTTAATCTTCTAGGACAAGCTACATGGTGATTACTACCTGGTGTACTATAAGCTAAAAATTCTCTATTAGTGCCAATAAAAAGTGGGAATGGCTGACCATTACACCTAGAAAAAATTTCTGATATATAAAAAACATCAACTCTTAAGTTTCCAGTACAAGTTTGAGTTCCTCCAGGTAATAGAGCATTGCAACGAATTGGCTGACTTCTTGAAAATCTAGTTCTAGTAACAAATAAACCACAACAAACCCGTCTTAAATTATCTAAAAAACTAAAGTCTGGAACAGGTTTATTTGAAACTATTTGCTTTACTATTTGTATTTCCCCTTCAGAAAGATAAGAACTATATATAGTATTTCTTTCACCGTTTGGGCTTATTATATAAATATATCTAGTTCCATCTGGAAGCCATTCAACTTCTATAACATAATCCTTTGACAAAGTATAATTTAAAATAGGAGATTTCAAGTTATTATCTTGTCTTAAAAATTCTCTTATACTCTTATTTTCCTTTTGAAACTTGTTATTAAAAATTTCAAAATCTGTGATATATTGCCCTATCTGTTCTAAATTCTGTGCTTCTAAACCTAAAATATCTATAGTAAGAGTTCCTATAGCCATAAAAGCTGCTAAAAATATAACTAATGATTTTTTAACTTTATTTTTTTTGAATTTTTTCATTGCTAAAAATATTCTCCTTAAATTTTTATTTATGATACTTTATATCAATATATGTGATTATCAATTTCTAATTTTACTAACTCATCAATTGATAAATCAAAAAGCTTGCAAATTGTTATAATAGTTTTTAGAGTTATATTTCTTTTCCCTCTTTCCATTAAGCTTATATACTCAATTGAAAAGCCTAGCAATTCGGCTAATTTTTCTTGTGAAACACCTCTTAATTGCCTCTCTTTAGATATCATTAAACCTATATGTTTGACTATTGCAGGGTATTCTTTAACTTGAATCTCAATTGCTTCTTCTTTTCTATCTATTAAATCTGCCACACGAAATTCTTTTTTCAGAGCTTTTTCACAACTATCATAAATGTTGTAATCAATTAAAGCTTTAAGTATATAAAATGTATTTTGTATATGTTCGTATTTATTATCTTTATATGAACGCAAATAGTTATTACAATCATTAATTAAAGTTTTCATAACAGGTATATTTTGATTATAATTTATATCATTGATAAAACGTTCTTTTAAATCAAAGATTAATTCATCTCGCATCGTTGAAATCACTAGCAATACCTCCACCTAAGCCGCCAAGCGGCTTTATGAATATTTTCTTCATTTCATTAACTCATTTCTTAAAATTGATAATCTATGCAAACTCTCTAAAAAATAAACTTCTAAAAGAAAAATCACAAATATTCTGTCTTTAAAAAATTTGAATTAATTATAACATATTCCAAAAAAAATTACAAGCTATTTTTAAAAATTCATATGAATTTTTATAGAGCTGACTTTATAGCTTTTTTAATTTCTGAAACAACAATTAAAAAAATTTAATCTAAGCTAAAACTAACAAAAAGGCAAATAACAAACCCGTTTGACAGCTCATTAAAAATGTGGTAAAATATATAGGTAGGAGGATTTAACTTTATGAAAGATATATTTAAAGAGCAAATCATTAAAAAAGATATGGAGCCGAAAGATTTTATTAAAATAGGCATTTTTTCAATGCTGGCACTTTTGCCTATTGCATTTTTAGCTTTAATAATACCACAGGCAACGCTCTTTTTGTTTATACTATGGGGTTATTTAATTTTTCTAATTTATTCACGGTCTAAAATTGAATATGAATATAGTGTTACAAATGCCGAGCTAGATATAGACATTATATATAACAAGCGAAAAAGGAAGCATCTTATAAACATAAACTTAGAAAAAATAGAATATTTAGCAAGTATAGATTATAAACCAAGCAGCAACGAAAATGGAAAAATTACAAATGAAGCTAAACTTAAAACTAAAAACTTTTCAAAAAAAAATGGAACACATTTTATAATACATACTAGCAATGGTGTGAAAACTAAAATTATATTTGAACCAAATGAAGAAATTTTAGCAGCTATGCTTCGCAAAATTAAGAAAAAATATCTTACTTAGATTAGAAAGGAATTCATCAACAAATGGAAAAAATAATTATGGACGGTTTACGCTATAGCGATGTTTCACTAATACCTATGTATTCAAGCGTAAAAGTTAGAGATATAAACTTAAAAGTGAAACTAACCGAAAATATAGAACTAAACGCACCGATTATAAGCTCCCCTATGGACACGGTTACAGAAGCTAGAATGGCAATTGCAATTGCAAGGCAAGGCGGGCTTGGAATTATTCATAGCAACTTAACTATAAGAGAGCAGCA
>WRFW01000180.1 GCA_009787435.1 Defluviitaleaceae bacterium | reverse complement strand
AAGCTTTTTACGAGTAATAGGTATGTGTGCCATAACGCCAACGCCCCCAGCACAGCTAACAGTGAAAATTCCCTCTCTATCTGTATCTAAATTTATAAAATTTTTATAGCCAGAAATAAGGTTTAAATCAAGATTTTTAGCACCACTCATACCTGCTTCTTCATCTGAAGTAATTACTACACAAAGTTTAGGATGGTTATAACTGCCGTCTAAAATAGCTAATGCATATGCAACAGCTATACCATTATCTGCACCTAATGTAGTTCCTTTTGCTTTTAAAAATTCACCATCTATATGAAGTTTTAAAGGGTCTTTTAAAAAGTTATGGGTTGTATCTGAATTTTTTTCGGTTACCATATCACTATGGCCTTGAAGAATAACACCCTCTGAATTTTCATAACCTGTAGAAGCTTTCTTTTTTATTATTACATTTTTAAACTCATCTTTGATTACTTCCAAATTTCTTTCTTTTGCAAAATTAACTAAATAGTTTGCAATCTCATCTTCGTTTTTTGAACCCCTTGGAATTTGGCTAATATCTTCAAAAAATTTGAAGACGTTTTCAGGGTTTATATTTTTTAATATTCTCATAACACTCCTTTTTTCGTAGAAAGCTATCTTACTATATATTATAATTGATAATTTTGTATTTTGCAATAGTTTTATTAAAAACTGACGAAGTTTTTAAAGATACCTAAAGATATAACTCGGCTAAGTTACTTGAACAATTGCAAAGTAATTTTTAAAAATTATAAAATAAAAGCTTGAACTATTAATAAAAAAGTATTATAATGTAGGCATATATATTTTTTTGAGGAGATATTTATGAAGTTTGAACTAACAAAAGATAAAATTTATATGGCAATTGGCGTTTTGACACTTTTAATAGCAGGCTTAGTTTATTACTTATTTTTCACAGAAAATAATGAAAACATAGAAGATTTATTGCAAGTGCCCATGGTTAGTTCTTATGAAAATGAAAATATAGAAGAAAATGAATACATAACAGAGCAAATAGAAGAACAAAAAGAAACTACATACAAAGAACAGAAAGTTACAGTTTTTATATCTGGTGAAGTTAATAATATTGGTGTTTTTACTCTTGATTTAGGGGCAAGGGTAATAGATATATTAAACAAAGCAGGCGGGCCAACTGAATTAGCAGACTTAAACCGTATAAATTTAGCAAATTTTTTAACTGATGCTGAACACATAATAATACCAAGCATTTATGATGATTTTTATTATAGCAGCTTAGCAAAGCAACCAACTACTGAAATTTCAGCAGCTGGAAGCCAAAATTTAATAAATATAAACACAGCCGATAAAAACACATTACAATTATTGCCCGGTATAGGACCCGCTATAGCCGAGAATATTATTAATTATAGAACTGAAAATAATTTTTTTAGGACTATAGCTGAAATACAAAATGTGCCAAGGATAGGACCAAGAATTTTTAATAATATTAGCTCTTTAATAACCGTTGAATAAATAGCAATATTTAATAACAAACTACTAAAAAATTTAGCCAAGGTAAAGTTTGTATTAAAGAAAAATTTGGGCATTTTTAAAAAAGCTTGACAAAAACACTGAAATATATTAATATAGTATTGTTAAGTGAAATAACTTTTAGAGGGTGCTAGTCTTTGCTTGCAATTATGTTTGTTTTCAAGCCTTTCTATTGCCTTTTTAAGTATATTTCGCTATGCCGTACATAATATTTAGGAGGATAATACGTTGGAAAAAGATAAAACAAATCAAGGTAACCAAAGGTTAACTTTTGAAAATGGTGCACCTGTTCCAAATCATCACAATGTTATGACTGCAGGGCCACGCGGTCCTATGGTTTTGCAAGATTTATGGTTCATGGAAAAAATGGCTCATTTTGACCGTGAAGTAATTCCTGAAAGAAGAATGCACGCAAAAGGAAGCGGTGCTTTCGGCACATTCACAGTAACTCACGATGTAACCGAGTATTCTCGTGCTGCTTTGTTTAACAAAATAGGCAAAAAGACAGACGTTTTTTTACGTTTCTCTACAGTTGCAGGTGAAAGAGGAGCTGCAGATGCAGAGCGTGATATACGTGGTTTTGCTGTGAAATTTTATACAGAAGAAGGAAACTGGGACTTAGTTGGTAACAACACACCTGTTTTCTTTATTAGAGACCCTTTACACTTCCCAGATTTAAACCACGCTGTTAAAAGAGACCCTCGCACAAATATGCGTTCGGCTCAAAATAACTGGGACTATTGGACTAGCTTACCAGAATCACTTCACCAAATTACTATAGTAATGGGTGATAGAGGGTTACCAATAGGTTATAGACATATGCACGGTTTCGGAAGCCACACTTTTGCTCTTATAAATAGTAAAAATGAAAGAGTTTGGTGTAAGTTCCACTTTAAGAGCCACCAACCTCTTACTCACTGGACAGATGAAGAAGGAAACAAAGTTATAGCAAACGACCGTGAATCTAGCCAAAAAGACCTTTATGAAGCTATAGAGCGTGGTGAATTCCCTAAATGGGATTTAAAAATTCAAGTGATGACTGAAGAACAAGCAAAAAATCACAAAGATAACCCTTTTGATATAACTAAAGTTTGGAGCCAAAAGGAATACCCTTTAATTCCAGTGGGAACTTTAGAGCTTAATAAAAACCCAGATAACTACCACGCTCAAGTGGAACAGGCAGCATTTACACCTGCTTCTTTAGTGCCTGGTATATCTGTTAGCCCTGATAAACTTCTTCAAGGTCGTTTATTCTCTTATGGAGATGCTCACCGTTACCGTTTAACTGTTAACTATCACCAAATACCAGTTAACCAGCCAAAAGTGCCAGTTAGTTCTTACCATAGAGATGGCTTAATGCGTATAGATGGAAACTATGGCTCTACTACTAGCTATTTCCCTAACTCTTATGGTGTTTGGGAAGACCAGCCAGAGTATCAAGAACCACCACTTCCATTAGATGGCGATTTAAGACATTATGATAAATACGATGGTGATAACTGGTGGTATCAACCAGGTGATTTATACCGTCTTATGAAATCAGACGAACAAGAGCGTCTAATCAAAACGACAGCGGCAAATATAGCACCTGTTACTAACAATATAAAATATCGCCATGCTTCGCATTGCTATATTGCAGACACTACCTATGGTGAGCGTATAGCAGCAGCATTAGGCTTAAATTTAGATAGAGTTAAAGAATTAGCAGCATTAGGAACAGATAATGAGGGAATCAAAAAGAGACTTCATGCAACTAGTGCAGCAGTTTGGAAAGACTAATTTAAATAAATAATAAAAAACCTAGCTTATAAAATACTAGCTAGGTTTTTTATTGTAGTTGTTCTTATATTAGGCTATTTAGGTTTAAAGGAAAAAATAGATAAAAGTGATTCTTGAAAAATCCTCATGTTATAATTAACGACTAAATTATAAGGAAAACTTTAAAAAAATACTTTACAAAAAATCATACTTAGTGTATAATAAGTAGACGGACAAAAAAAGAGGTGATTAAAATATGTCCAAAAGAGGTAGACCAACAGAGGATAAAAGAGACAGACGTTTTGAGACTAGACTATCAAAGACTACTTACAATATGCTAGAAGATTGTTCTAAAAAGCTAGAAGTAACTAAATCAGAAGTTGTCCGAAGAGGAATCGAATTGGTAAAAGCACAGATAAAATAGGAAACGCCCGTGTGTCCCCTCAAAAGCGACAACGAGCGTTTCTCCAGATAGAAGCAAAAAGCTATTTAACTGACGAATGTGTTTAACATACCGAATAAGTTATAACAAATTGTCTATCTAAAATATATTATACATTAGATAGACTTCTTTGTCAACCCTAAAGTTTAAACAAGGAGGATTTTTATCATGAATAAAAGCATAATTAATCATATTTTATATGAATTTGACGAAAAAAGTCTGGCAAATGAAAGTATAGACGAGCAATATGCAAAGCTAGAAAAGTTAGTCCAACAATATGTTGGTGAAGAATACATTGGAGAAAGCAAAGAAAAATACGATGAATTTTTTGAAATTATAGACACTCTAATGTATAAAGAGCGTGAACATTCTTTTAAAAGAGCTTTAAAATTTGCATTAAAATTTTGGAAAGAAATTTCATAAAAAAATTAACCCCCCGTATAAACGGGGGGTTAATTTTTTTATTTAAACAAGATTTTAGAAAACTTATTTAAGGGTAACTATCTGAAAAATTAATCATCAAAACTTAAACCACCTGTATACATTTTGTGATAAGTTTCTTTATTATTTAAAAGCTCTATGTGAGTTCCTCTTTCAATTATTTTACCATTTTCAAGCACTACTATAGAATCTGCATTTTTAACTGTGCTTAATCTATGGGCTATAACAAAAACCGTCCTACCTTGCATTAAACTATCCATTCCTTTTTGAACTATTAGCTCTGTTCGTGTGTCTATACTACTTGTTGCTTCATCTAAAATCATTACTGGTGGGTTTGCAATAGCTGCCCTAGCTATACACAAAAGTTGCCTTTGCCCTTGACTAAGAGAAGCACCTGCATTTTCTAAAATAGTGTCATACCCATCTTTAAGTAAATTTATAAATTCTTCAGCATGAGCTAAACGAGCAGCTTCGTATACTTCTTCATCTGTTGCGTCTAATTTTCCGTACCTTATATTTTCACGAACTGTTTCAGTAAAAAGAATAGAATCTTGCAAAACTACCCCGAAAGATTTTCTAAGGTCTGGTTTTTTGATTTTTTCTATGTTTATATTATCGTATAAAATTTCACCTTTTCGTATATCATAAAAGCGGTTTATTAAATTAGTTATAGTAGTTTTCCCTGCCCCTGTGGCACCTACTATTGCTATTTTTTCACCAGGGTGTGCAACTAAATTTATATTATCTAACACAGTTTGCTCATCTGTATATCCAAAAACAACATTATTTAAGACAACATCACCTTTAAGAAGTATTTTTTCTCCATTTTCGTCCCACTTCCAAGCTTCATTTGTTTTTGTTAATAAAGTTGTTCCCTTATCTTTCTCTGGTTCTGTGTCTAATATTTCAAAAACTCTATTTGCACCTGCCAAAGCTGAAGCAATCCCATTTATTTGCATTGAAAGGTTTCCTAGGGGCATTGTAAACATACGGCTAAGCTGCAAAAAAGCTGCTATTATACCTATAGTAATAAGACCATTTATAGCCATAAAACCACCGACTACAGCAAGAATAACATATTGAAGAGTACCCATATTTATCATAATAGGCAAAAACATATTTGCATATTTATTTGCATTTTTTGAAGCGTTCTCAACACTATTATTAAATTCATCAAATTTATTTTTACTCTCTTCTTCATAGTTAAATACTTTAACTACCTTTTGGTTAGTTATAAGCTCTTCAATATGCCCATTTAATTCACCAATAGCTTTTTGCTGAATTCCAAAAAATTTTCCACTTTTTTTACCTATATTCACAGTAAAAAGCAAATTAATTATTACACCTAAAAGCATTACTGAAGTTAACACCCCAGACATGAATACCATAGCAATTAAAGATAGAACCATAGTTAAAAGACTTGAAAATATAACAGGAATTCCTTGGCCTAGTAAATTTCTTAAAGTGTCTACATCGTTTGTGTAGCGGCTCATTATATCGCCGTGGCTGTTTGTGTCGAAATAGCTTATTTTCATTTTTTGCATATGTGAAAAAAGCTCGTCTCTAATTTCTTTTTGAACACCTTGGCTTATAGTTACCATTATTCTATTAAATAAAAATATACTAACTACACCTATTCCAAATATGAAAGCCATTATTAATACCGCTCTTAAAAGAGATGCAAAATTTGGACTTTCCATACCGATAAAAGGAACAATATATTCATTTATTAAAGTTTCTATAAAACGAGAACCCTCAACAGAAGATATGGCACTTAAAGTTATAAGCAAAAGGACTAGCATAAATTGAAACTTATATCGTTTATTTATATAACTCATAAGGCGTTTTGAAGTTTGAATTAGCTTTTCTTTTCCTAATTTTTCACCACCGCCACGCATTAGATTCCCTCTCATGCTGCGTCCTCCTTTGATTGAGATTTATATATTTCTTTATAAATTTCATTTGTGTTTAGTAAATATTCGTGCGAGCCTTGCCCAACTATTTCTTTATTGTCCATTAAAACTATTTTATCCGATTTTTGAACAGAAGAAATTCTTTGAGAAATTATTATTACAGTTGTGCCTTTAAGATTCTCTTTTAAACCTTTTAATATTTCTGCTTCTGTAGCTGTGTCTACTGCACTAGTTGAATCATCAAAAATTATTATTTTTGGATTTTTAAGAAGTGCCCTTGCAATACAAAGCCTTTGCCTTTGACCACCTGAAAGGTTTGCACCGCCTTGTTCTAAGACTGTATCATATCCGTCTTTCATTTTGCTTACAAAGCTGTGGGCTTGGGCTATTTTACAAGCGTGTTCTATTTCTTCAGCTGTTGCATTTTTATTTCCCCAAAGCATATTTTCTTTCACAGTACCAGAAAATAAAGTGTTTTTTTGCAAAACTACACTCACTTGGTCTCTTAAATAACCCATATCTAACTCTCGAACGTCTATTCCAAAAGCTTTAACGCTGCCTTGGTCAACATCATAAAGCCTAGGTATTAAACTAATTAAACTAGTCTTTGAAGAACCAGTGCCGCCTAATATTCCTACAAATTCACCTTGGTTTATAGTTAAATTTATATTTTTTAAAGCATATTTTCCTTTAGAATAACCAAAGTATACATTTTCAAAAGCTACTGCTACCTGTGATTGTTCTAATGATGGTTTATTATTTTCAATATTAGAAACTTTGTTAAATGGAACTGAATTATTTTCATCCTCGGAAGTTACTTGTGATGATATTAAATTAATATTCTTACGAGCATTTGGAGAATTTAAAAGGTCTATTTTTTCTTCAAAAACTTCCACTATACGCTCAGCATTTGCTCTAGCCATAGCAAGCTGAATAAAAAGCATAGATAGCATAATTAAAGAAAATAAAATTTGATTTATATAGAGTATAAAAGCCATCAACTGCCCAATAGTCATACTTTCAAGAACTACGAACTGTGCCCCAAACCATGCAATTAATAAAATACAGACGTTTATAGCGAACTGCATTGATGGTTGAAAGAAAACTACTATTTTTTCTGCTCTTGAAAAAGAGCTTTGAATATCACCGCTTACTACTTTAAATTTTTTAACTTCAAAATCTTCACGAACAAAGCTTTTAACTACTCTAATGCCTTTTAAATTTTCAGATACAACTTGGTTTAGCTCATCATATTTTTTAAGGGCTATTTTAAAAAGAGGAAAAGCCTTTTTTATAATAAAAAACATTAAAACGCCTAACACGGGCAAAACTAATAAAAAAACTAATGCAAGCGTTGCATTTATACTAAAAGCCATTATTAATGAAAATATTAATAAAAAAGGGCTTCTAAAAACTATTCTCACCGCCATTTGAAATACATTTTGAACACTTGCAACGTCTGTCGTTAATCTTGTTACTAGCCCTGCTGTCGTTAAGTTATCTAAATTTTTAAATGAAAAGTTATTTATATGATAATACATATCTTTTCGTATGTTTTTAGCAAAGCCTGCACTTGCACTTGCAAGAGTTCTAGCATTTATAAATCCAAAAATTAACGAAGTTAAAGAAATTAAAACTAGTATACTACCTATTCTTAAAATATTTGGCATACTATAAGCTTCTATACCGTATTCAACTAGCAATGAAACTACAAAAGGGATAATGGCTTCAAACACTACACCTATAACACTAAAAAGTGCAGAAAGAATTAAATCTTTTTTATATTCTCTTATACGTGGCAAAAAGTTTTTTAACATATTTTTCAAACTTCTCCTTAATTAGTTTATCAACAGGCTTTAAGTGTCTATCTTACTAAAGGCATTCTTCGGCTTAATCTAGTAATTATAGTTCCGACCTCATCTCTCATATAGAGCACTATATATACTTCTACTATATTAATCTCACTATAAGAAGCGGGAATTATATCTAAAAAGTTTGTAGTAAAGCCTAGCTGAGGCACGTTTGTTATGTAAAAATCAACACTGTCTACAGTTACTAGCAAGCTATATGTGAAAATATCTTCTCTGAAACGCTCCGAAAAACTGCTTTCAGATAAACGGGTTAAAGAATATATAGTATAGCTGCCTAATTCTGAAAAATCTTCTAGCTCATATATAGTATTTGAAGCTATAGTAATAAAAGAATAGCCCAAATGGTAACTTAAGCTTCTTTTATATGCCATATCATTCAAATTATTAATATGTATAATCATAGCGACTACTGGAACCATAAAAATGCTTAGTATTGCTAATGCAATTACCACTTCAAGATAAGTCATCGCTGAATTTTGCTTTTTGATAACTGCTATTTGGCTAATGTTTATTTTTGCAATTCTCATCAATCAATTTTAATAGATTTCTAAATAAATGTCAAGTTAAAATTAAAGATTAACTTTGATTATGAAAAATTAACTTGAAAAAAATATAGCATAATAGTATAATAAATAGGACAAAGATTTATAATGAGGTTTAAAAATGGAATTAAAAGAAGAAGAAATAATACAAAATTTTAAGGAATATTTAGAAGATAAGAACGCAACATATGCCATAATGTTAAATGGGAAATGGGGTAGCGGAAAAACTCATTTTGTAAAGAATAAGTTAGATGAAGAAAGACTGCCTATTTCAGAAAAATATTTGCTAAATACCCACCAAGGCTACCGAAATCATCTACTCGCAAGATTACCTATATTGAAACTTTACTACAAACAAGAAAAAGAAGTACCTCTCCCGATATACATATCTCTTTATGGCATATCCTCCATAGAAGAAGTTAAGAATATGATATTATTAGAAATTGCTAAAACAAAATATGGAGAATATTTACCTTTGGCTGAAAAAGTTGTGCCCATTGCAACTATTGCTATAAACACTCTAGTAGACAGCCTAACAATAAGAACAATTTCACTTAGAAATGCAAAAAAAGCCAGATATAAGATTTTTGATATAATATCACCTGAGCGGTCTAAATACTACTTTATCTTTGATGATTTAGAAAGGTGTAAACTACCTATAGAAGAAATTTTTGGATATATAAATATTATTATTGAACATAATAAGGCAAAAGTTTTAATAGTAGCAAATGAAAATGAGATTGTAAGTGATAGTTATAAAACAACTAAAGAAAAAGTTATAGGTTATACATTCAAATATAAACCCTCTCTACCAGAAATTTTAGAAACATTAACAGAGGTATATAATTTTAAAGAGCTAAAAAAAGAAATATGCGATGAATTTTTAGATGTATTAAATAGCAAAAAGGACAAAAATGGCGAAAATCACAATAATATACGGACAATAAAGCAAGCCCTATCTCTAGCCGAAAAAGTAGAACCTATTTTGATAGATAAAGCGAAAGATAAGCAAAAAGATAACGCTATAGAAAATTCAGCCATAAATCAATTGAAAAATGAAGTTTTTAGAGATATAATTTATGATTATATTGATTATAAAAATGGCACCGAAATTAAACCAAGCTTTAATTTTATATCAAAATATATTTCATCCAGAACTTTTGATAAAGAACTTGTGAATAAGGAATTAAAAGAAAAATACAACGAAATATACATTGAGTTAAAAAAGAGGAGCGAGCCGGCTAGTCAATCAATTGATAATTTGATTAATCAGCTAAATCAAAGTTACTATATTTGCAGATTAGAAGATAATCAATTAAAAACATTAGTAGAAAACTTAATTAATATGCTTCAGAAAATATACACTTTCCATATATAATTCAATCACTTTTTATTGTGTATGCACTAGTTTTGGATGAACAAGTATTAGAAAAATGCTACAAAGACAAAATAGAAAGCAAAATAAAGGAATTAATAAATTATGAAGATATAGAGCATATATATAACATAAATGATATGATTAGAAATGAAGAATTTAATTTTCAATTTATAGGTGAAAAAAATTATTTAGAAAAAACAAAAGATTTTTTGGGGAATTTAATAAATGATTTGAAATCCAAAAAATTAGATAATAATATTACACAATTAAAAATGCATTTTGAAATTGAAACGCCTTCTGATGGCTGGGGAGACAAGTTTACTGACTTCTATAACAGCGAAAGTATTAATATTTATGAATTTTTTAGATTAACAAATACAGACTTTTTTGACCACGTAAATCTAGATAAGTATATCAAAATATTAGAAAACTCTAAAAATATTGATACGGTAAGTTGTATGCGGTGTGTAAATACTATGCTAGAAGAAAGCTTAAACATTACAAAGAAAAAAACTTTAGAAAATATCAAAAATATTGTA
>WRFW01000179.1 GCA_009787435.1 Defluviitaleaceae bacterium | reverse complement strand
CTACTCGTGCTGCTGTTGAAGAGGGTATACTTAGCGGTGGTGGTTCTTCATACATTCATGCAGCTAAAGAAGTTTCTAAAATTATGGAAACTCTTTCAGGCGATGAAAAAACAGGTGCTTCAGTAGTTCTTCGCTCTTTAGAAGCACCGCTTCGCCAAATAGCAACGAATGCAGGTTTAGAGGGAAGTGTTATAGTTAACTATGTGAAAGAAGCAAAAGAGGGCGAAGGTTTTGATGTGCTCTCAGAAAAAATAGTAGATATGGTTCAAGCAGGTATAATAGACCCTGCTAAAGTAACTCGTATAGCACTTCAAAGTGCAACTTCAGTTGCAAGCACACTATTAACTACAGAATCAATAGTAGCAGATTTGCCAGAAAAAGAAGACCCAAGTGCTGCAATGGCAGGTATGGGGGGAATGGGCGGCATGGGAATGATGTAACCCCCCAAGCCAAGCATCTCTTTTATAAAAGGCTACCGAAAATTTCGGTAGCTTTTTTTGTTTGGCAAATAAATTATATGATAGTGAATTATAAAAAAGCATTGTTTGAAATAAACTCACTATATATAATTTATTTTAAGGTAATTTATTTTAAGGACAGCTAAAAAATAGCTGTTCATAATTAGCTAAAACCTTTCGTTAGCTATGCTATATCAAGAAAATTATGCCCTATAGAATGTAGTCAAAAAAACTATTGACAAACGCCCAAAATTATGTTATAATATTATGTATAAGTTAGCCTTAGTTAACAAAATAACTTAGGTTAACATTTTTTTAGAGTTAATTTTGTATACAGTATACAAACCTGTTATTAGGAGTCGTGCCATGAAATTGCTGTTAACTATAAGTTTTTTAATAATCCTTTCTGCCATATCTTTATTTATAGGCCCTGTTTCTATTGGAAACATATTTGATATGACTTTTGAACAGCAAGTAGTAATGTTTGCTAGCCGTGTGCCTAGGCTCATATCGGTAATTATAACCGGTATAGGTATGAGTATAGCCGGTTTAATAATGCAATGTTTAACTAAAAATAAGTTCGTTGCCCCGACTACTGCCGGCACTATGGACGGTGCAAGATTAGGCATATTAATAAGTATGATGGCGGGCGTTTCTAGTCTTTTTATGCGAAGTATCTTTGCTTTCGTGTTCACGCTTCTAACTACACTAATTTTCATAAAAATAATTAATAAAATCAAAATAAAAAACATAATATTTGTCCCTTTAGTCGGGATTATGTATGGCAATATTTTAGCAAGTGTAGCTATGTATTTTGCTTATACGCAAAATATAGTTCAAAATTTAAACACTTGGCTAATTGGCGATTTTTCTTCTGTGTTGCGCGGGCGTTATGAAATATTATACATAACTATACCTATGATAATAATAGCATATATTTTTGCAGATAAATTTATAATAGCTGGTATGGGAAAAGACTTTTCTAAAAACTTAGGTGTTAATTACAAT
The DNA here is from genome assembly GCA_009787435.1 of Defluviitaleaceae bacterium. Classification (GTDB taxonomy): domain Bacteria; phylum Bacillota; class Clostridia; order Lachnospirales; family UBA5962; genus WRFW01. The sequence goes on along the minus strand of WRFW01000179.1, from coordinate 8,713 downwards.
TTAGTTTTAAATATAGGAATGATTATAGTTTCAATACTAAGCACAGCAGTTCTTTTAACTGTTGGTGTTATACCTTTTTTAGGCGTTGTTGTCCCTAATATAGTTAGTATTTTATTTGGTGATAATTTAAAAAAAACTCTCCCTATAGTTGCTATTGGCGGTGCAATATTTTTGCTCATTTGTGATATTATTAGCCGATTAATAATACATCCTTTTGAAATACCAATTAGTTTAACGGTCGGTATTATTGGCGGTGCAATATTTTTGTTTCTCTTGCTAAGAAGGAGAGCTTATGCATAAAAAAGTATATTTTAAAATAGGAATTATGTTTGCATTTGCAACAGCAGCAATTTTAATATATATGTTTCATGAAGTTGGTCCCAGACCAGATTTTGTTTTGCCTAGGCGAGGGCTTCGTGTGCTAAGTATGACACTAGTTGCAATCTCTATAGCTTATTCTTCTATAGTTTTTCAAACTATTACTAACAATAGAATTTTAACGCCGAGCATAATAGGTTTTGAAGCCGTTTATATGTTTATACAAACTTCCATAGTATTTTTCTTCAGTGCAGGGTCTTACTTCATAACTGGTACACCAAATTTTTTAGTTTCAGTCGCTTTTATGATGTTATTTTCGCTGTTTCTATATAAAATACTTTTCGGCGGTGAAAATCAAAATATACATTTAATTCTTTTAGTTGGAATGGTTTTGGGTGCTATGTTTTCTTCATTCACTTCATTTGTGCAAATGATTATAGACCCAAATGAATTTTTCATATTACAAAATGCTATGTTTGCTAGTTTTAATTCTATAAACTCTTCACTAATAACTATTGCTAGCATTTCAATAGTTGCAGTGCTGCTTTATAGTCTACGACTAAATAAATATTTAGACGTTATGGCTCTTGGAAAAGATAATTCAATTGGTCTCGGTGTGAACCACACAACATTTTCTAGGCAATATTTATTAATAATCGCGATATTAGTAAGTGTGTCCACCGCTTTAGTAGGCCCTATAACATTTTTGGGGGTGATAGTAACTAATCTTACTTATCAATATTTAAAATCTCATAAACACGCACATATGTTGGCTATGTGTTCATTTATGACTATATTCACAATAGTTGCAGGTCAGTTTCTAGTTAGCAGAGTTTTTAACTTCGGTATAAACCTTAGCATAATTATAAACTTTGTTGGCGGTCTATATTTCATGTATTTACTACTAAAAGAAAAGGGGAAATAATTTATGTTAGAATTAAGAAATATATCCAAAAGATATGGTGAAACCGAAGTTTTGAAAGATTTCACTTTAAACATAGAAAAAGGCAAAATAACTACTTTTGTCGGTGCTAATGGTGCAGGAAAGTCTACTGTGCTTTCAATTATTGCTAGGCTCATGAAATCTAACACCGGGCAAGTTTTGTTAGAGGGAAACCCTATTACTAACATTAAAGATTTTGAAATGGCAAAAAAAATATCCGTATTAAAGCAAACTAACAATTTAAACGTTAAGCTTACTGTTCGTGAGTTAGTGAATTTTGGTCGTTTCCCTTATTCTAAAGGCCGTCTTAAAAAAGAAGATATTGAATCGGTAGACCGTGCCTTAGAATATTTAAATTTAATAGATATTCAAGATAAATATATAGATGAGCTTTCAGGCGGGCAGCGTCAAAGAGCATATATTGCAATGGTAGTTGCTCAAGATACAGAATATATTTTAATGGATGAGCCTTTAAATAATTTAGATATGAAGCACTCTGTGCAAATTATGAAAATTCTTCGCAAGCTAGTAGATGATTTAGGAAAAACAATATTAGTAGTAATTCACGATATTAATTTTGCTTCTTGTTATTCAGATAATATAGTTGCCCTTAAAGATGGCAGGCTAATAAAATCTGGCAGGGCTTGTGAGATGATACAGCAAGACAATTTAAAAGAAATATTTGACTTAGATTTTAACATTCAAGAAGTAAACAATAATAGAATTTGTGTATATTTTAAATAGCTACCTGAGGTAGGGTATAACACCAAAGTATTGTTATAACAATAAAGGAGAAGCAATAAATGAAAAAAATATTATCAATCGGTGCATTAGCATTTTTAGTAGCTTGCGGTGCTGGCGAAACCTATGAAACAACGCCAGTTGCTCAAAATCCAACTCCAGAAGTGGAGCAGGCGATAGAGGAATTAATAGACCCAACACAAGCATTAGAAGAAACACATATTTTAATAACTCACATATCTGGTGAAACTTATGTGCCATTAAACCCAACAAGGGTTGCGGTTTTTGATATGGGTATATGGGACACTATGTATGCATTAGGGCTTGGCGATTATATAATAGGCGGGGCAACAAACTTTCTTACAGAGTTAGTAGACCATTTTGAAGTAATTAATTTAGGAACTTTGCATGAGCCAAATTTAGAGCTTTTAATAGAATACGAGCCAGAGCTTGTAATAATAAGTGGGCGTGCAAGACCAATGTTTGAAGAACTAAATAGCCTTGTGCCAACTATAGATTTGGGCATATCAAATCATGCTGAATTTATTTATTATTTTACAAGAAATACAATGGCTATAGCACAAATTTTTGGTGTTGAATATAGAGCAATAGAGTTATTAGCAGAAATAGATGCTCTTATAAAAGAAACAAATGAACTTTCAGCACAGCTCGGCGAAGATAAACAAGCTTTAATCGTATTATATAATGAGGGTCAACTGAGAGCACACGGGCCTAATTCTCGCTTCGGTATAATTCATGATTTATTAGGTGTTCCTTATGTAGACGGGGAATTAGAAATAGTAAACCACGGCACATTAGTTTCCAATGAATACGTAGTAGCATACGACCCCTTTATATTGTTCGTATTAGACCGTGGAGCAGTTATAACAGATGGGCAAGCTTTTAACAGAGAAGATATAGAAAATGAACTTATTAGGCTTACACGTGCCTACCAAAATGGGAACATAGTATATTTAAACAATGCTATATGGTATATTGCCCCAGGTGGCTTGCAGGGCGTTAAACTGCAAATAGAAGAAGTGAGAGACGCAGTTTTAAACTCATTAGACTAATCTACTTGCAGTTGGTTATAAAAATCATTTAAAAGCTTGGTTACAATCTTTTATTTTATATGAAAACATATTTATTTTTTGGAGGAGATTTATAATGAAAAAAATAGTATTAATTGGTGCATTATCATTTTTAGCGGCTTGCGGGGCAGGTGATATAGAAGAAACACCAGCAGGGCAAATGCCAACATTAGAAGCTCAGCAAGCGATAGAACAATTAATAGAAGAGCCGCAATTAGATTTGCAAACATATGATGAAGAATTAGAGTACATTTTAGTAACTCATTTTTCCGGTGAAACTTATGTTCCGCTAAACCCTCAAAGATTAGTAGTGTTTGATATGGGAGCATTTGATAGCCTTGATTATTTAGGTTTAGGCTACAGAGTAGTTGGCACGCCTACTATAGATTTAACACCTATTTTAGAGCAATATAGCGACGTTACAAACGTTGGAACTATGCATGAGCCAAACTTAGAAATTTTAGTGCAGTTAGACCCAGACCTTATAATAATAATGGGGCGTGCAAGACCAATGTTTGATGAGCTAACACAAATAGCACCAACTTTAGATTTTGGATTAAGAAACACACACTTTTTAGAAGACTTTAGAAGAAACAACTACTACTTAGGGCGTATTTTTGAACTAGAAGAAAGAGTAGAAGAAATACTTTCAGAGATAGATACACTCATAGAAGAAACAGCGAGTATTTTAGAAGATTTTGAAAAAGAAGCATTAATAGTAATGTATAACAACGGTGCTTTAAGTGCCTTTGGTCCTGGTTCTCGCTTTGGCGGTTTAGTCCATGATGATTTAGGTGTCCCTTATGTAGATGCTGGAATAGAAATTATAGGGCACGGAATGATTATTTCTAATGAGTATATAGTAGACCAAAACCCAGATATTTTATTTGTTATAGATAGAGGGGCATGGGCTAGGTCTGGCAGTGTAGTTATGGACATAAATGATTTTGAAAATGAACTTGTTAGGCTTACTACTGCTTATCAAACTGGAAATATAACTTATTTAGACAGCGTTATTTGGTATGTTGCCCCGGGTGGTTTGCAAGGTGTTAGAAGCCAAATAGAAGAAGTGAGAGAGGCAGTTTTAAACGCATTATATTAATAATACAAATATTACAATTTGCTTCGCAATAAATAAAAAGAGACTTAGAACTTTGCTAAGTCTCTTTTTATTTTAGATAGTAATGCTTAAAATAGCTTACTGCTTTATAGATTGTAAGTAGCTATAATAACTTTTTAATATGCCTTTGCTAATCATTATAAATATTTTTTTCTGAGATTTCACCATTTTCTAAAATAATAATTTTGTCTGCCGTTTCTGTACTTTTTAAATTGTGCGTTATTAATAAAATTGTATGTGTGGTTCTTAGCTCTTCAATCGTTTGCAAAATTTCTTTTTCAGTTTCGGAATCTAAGGCACTAGTCGCTTCATCAAAAACAATTATTTTTGAATTTCTTAAAAGTGCTCTCGCTATTGCTATTCTTTGCTTTTGCCCGCCAGATAAATTTTCAGATTTAGCTTTAATATTTATTCCCTCTAAGCCTGCTTTTTTAAGAGCTTCTATAATCTCAGCTTCAGAAGCATTTTCTTTCACTAATCTTAAATTTTCTTCTATGCTAATATCAAATAACTTTGAAGATTGGTCTACATAGGCAAACTGGCTTCGCCAGTCTTTAATAATTTTATTAGAAAATTTTGTGTTACCAATAGTTATCGGCAAAGCTTCTCTTTCATAAAGCCCTATTATAACCTTTAAAAGGGTGCTTTTCCCGCTGCCACTTGAGCCCACAAAAGCTACTAGCTCATTTTCCTTTATGTTTAAATTTATATTTTTTAACACATTTTCTTCTGAATCTTTATAGCTAAAATTGAGATTTTCTATATTTATCTCATACCCCTCTATTATATGTGGCTGTGTAAGATTTTTAATCTCTTTTTCAGCTTCAACACCATCTATTATAGTAAGAACTCTTTTTGCTGCCACTAAAGAGGGTTTTAAATTTGCAATGCTTTGCCCAATTCCCGATAAACTGTTTACTATAGCATCTGCTAAAGGTGGTATCATAATTAAAACTGGTAATGTTAAACTTCCTGTTACTACAAAATAAGAGCCTAAGCCAAACACTAAAAATATAGTTAAAAAGCCTTGAACAGTAGTAAAAGCACCTTGCAGCATTTCTATAAATGCTCTTTTAATGTTTATCTTTTTTATTTTCATATTGTGTGGGTCAAATTCTATTAAAGCTTTTTGCTGTCTATTAAAAGTTCTTAAAACTGCTTGCCCCTCTAAAATATTTGCAGCTGTTTTAACCGCTTCTGCGTTTTCTTCTAATAGTTCTTTCCCAATTTTCTCTAAAGGCTTGCTAAAAATAATTTGTATAAAGAAAGTGAATATAGCTATTAAAATAACTCCTATTGCCATTCTAAAATCTAAAATTATTATTGTAATCGTTCCGAAAATAGCTGCCATAGCTGCCATTAAAATAGGTGCTAAATCATTTGAATATAAGTTTTTTGCTGTGTTTGCTTCTGTATTTATAGCTGCTATTCCCTCGCCTGTGTGGCTGCTTCTTTCTAAATCTTTTTTAATGAAAGCGTTGAATAAATCTTTCTTTAAGCTTCTTTCTATTTTAGCCGCTGTTAGAGAATAAAAATATATTGCAAATCCAATAATTATAGAGCTAGGAATGATTATATATAAGATATTTATAATACCGACTGTTGCTATGCTCAAATTTGAATATAGTATGGCATTCATCATAGCGCCCATTAAAATAGATAATGCTAAAGGAAATATAAATGTTTGTGAAGCATATGTTAAAAAAGATATAGTGTATACAAAAATGTGTGGTTTCACATATTTAAAAATTTTCTTTATTGCTTGGGTGTCTGTCATTTATTAATAATGCCCAAGAACTTTGAGGTTCTTAGTTACATATCTCCTTTCTTAAGTTTTATTATATTATCGCAAAATAAGATTACCGATTCTCTATGGGCAACAATTACTATCGTTTTATTTGTTTTGCTCAAATCTTCTAAAATAGAAGCTTCGGTTACTTCGTCTAAGGCACTTGTTGCTTCATCAAAAAGTATTATAGGGGCTTCTGTGTAAAATGCTCTTGCAAGAGCTATTCTTTGCTTTTGCCCGCCTGAAATATTTTCAGCACGCTCTGTAAGCACTGTTTCAAAGCCTTTTTCTAAACTATTTATAAAATCTAAAATGCCTGCTTCTTTTGATGCTAGTTCAAGCTTTTCTCTATCAATATTTTCTCCTGCAATATTTTTTGCTATTGATTCTGGAAAAAGAAATGAATTTTGGGGAACGTATGCAACTTCACCATTAATTTCTATATCTCCTTTGCCAACGTATAAGCCTAATAAAAGCTTTAAAAGCGTGCTTTTTCCACTTCCACTAACACCTACTATAGCAGTTTTAGAGCCTTTTTTAATTTCAAAGCTTAAGCCTTTATCATCATTATTTTTTATAATATCTTCAAATGTTAAGTTTGTTACTTTTATTGCTATATCATCTTCAGTGTTAAATTTTTTTATATTTGGAAGGTCTTGTTTGTTGTTTAAAATATGTTCATCTAACCTTTTGGCACTCGCTGTCTGGCTTTGTATTACACTCAACATTTGTGTTAGCATCATTATAAAGCTTCCTGCTATAAACACAAACGAAGTAAACGCCACAAACTGCCCTAAATACATATACCCATTTATAACATTTAAAGCAGCCCACAATATAATGGCGATTTGTGGTATTAATGAAAACATAATACCGCCAATTACTAGCCATGCAAATGTTTTAATGTAAGATTTTAAGCTATTTATAAATTCATCATAAGATTTTAAATATCTCTCTTCTAGTTTTTCTTCTAACCCAAATGAAGTTATAATAGTTGTATTTTGCAAAGAATCTACTACAATCTCATTAAAAGCTGCTGTTTTTTCACTCATCACTTTTGCTTTTTTTTGTATAGGCAAACTAGCCATCACTTGCACAGCAGATAAAATTGGGAATGTAGCAAAAAATATGAAAGTCATAAAAATATTTATACTTAGCATATAAATAAAAATAGTTAATACTGAAAGCACTTCTAATACTATTCTAAAAATTGAGTATGAAATTAGAAGATTTGATTGGGGCAAATCATTTGAAAAAATTGAAAGGGCTTCACCAGCACTTTCATTTTCAATTTTTCTAAATGGTTTTAAGCTTAGGCTTTTTATAAAGTTTTCTCTAACTTTATAAGATATGTTTGCATATCTTTTTCTTAATATGTACGCTTCAAAAGAGAAAGCAGCAGTTCTGGCTAGCATTATTATTGCTAAAAAGCTTATAAAGTGAATTATAGCTTCTATGTTCATATTTTCGGCGGCTGAAGCTAAATCGCCTGTTAGAGCAGTCATCAAAACTGCTGTAGTTACTAAAATTGCAGCAATTAAAATATAAAATATGAAAAACAATTTGTATGGCAAATTTTGTTTCTTTAATATTTTGAATGGCATTAAACGCTCTCCTTTTTAATTTTATCTTAAAAGCTTACTTTATTTTTGCAAATTTGTCAAGCTTTTTTTAATAATTTCTTGATAAGTTTTTAAGTAACTTAGCCAAGATAAGGTTTTAGCGTAGTAAATATTTTATATTTATAAATTTTTTTTAAACTGTTGATTGAATTTATGTTAAAAATTAGCTTCTCAGCAAGTGGTTATTATTAACGTCATTCAATCATAAAATTTCATAAAGGGAGGTTTTTATGACTTTAAAAGAAAAAATAATCAACAACAAGGAAAAAATAATGATAGGGCTGCTAGTTAAAACTTTAATTATTTTAATGATACCGCTAGCATATAACTATTTTATGAATACAGAAGAATTAGAACATTCAGCAGTGGAAGAAGCACCAGCAGACTTTATTCCTACTTTTGCTAATATTAATGAATTGCAAGGATTAGAACAAATTAAAAAATATGTTTTTTATGTAGACGCTGGGGCTTATGTTTTAGAAGAAGAGCTTAACTTAGCGAAGCTTGCTTCTTTAGACTTAAGCATTAATTTAAGAGGTTCTATGCCACGTGTTTTAATAACCCATACACATTCCCAAGAGTCTTTTATAGATGGCGGCACTGTTATAGATGTTGGTCGCCGCCTTGCAGAGCTTTTAGTGAATGAATTTGGCATAAGCACTATTCATGATGTTGCTACTTATGATTTAGTAGAAAATGAGTTAAAAAGAGAGGGTGCATACGAAAGAATGGAACAAGGTGTGTTAGCTATATTAGAAGAACACCCTAGCATAGAAGTAATAATTGACTTACATAGAGATGAAGCACCAGAAGATATACACTTAGTGCATGAGATTGATGGGGTAGATGTTGCAAGGCTAATGTTTTTTAACGGAATAAGCCGAAGAAATATAGATGGCGAGCCAAGCGAATTAACAGAGCTTTATAATCCTTACCAAATGGAAAATTTAGCAGTTTCACTTCAGCTTTTTCTTACAGCTAATGAACGCTATCCAGGGCTTATGCGTAGAAATTATATAAAAGCTTATCGCTATAGCTTGCATATGCTGCCACGTTCTTTATTAGTTGAAGTTGGTGGGCATACAAATA
>WRFW01000178.1 GCA_009787435.1 Defluviitaleaceae bacterium | reverse complement strand
CCGCAACCCGCAACCCGCAACCCGCAACCCGCAACCCGCAACCCGCAACCCAATAAATATCTATATTTATTGCTATTTATAATTTAATTTGCGATATTTTAAAATTTTGTGCCATAGCCTTTTTTAATATTGAAAGTTCTCGTTAGGGCAAAGCTTGCCCTATAAAATTTTACACAATCTCTATATAATATCACACGAGGCTATTTTTATTTTCTCTTTTTCTTAGTTTCGTGTTAAAATTGAGTTTTCAAAGCTTTAAGAAATTAAAAATTTTGGAGGTTTTAGAGAATGGACAATATAACTTTTTTGCAACGTAGGCTTTTCCAAAATATAGATTTTCGCGATTATGATTTTGTAAATAAACTTAAAGAGTTCCACAATATTCAGTTAGAAATAGAGCAGAGCTTTTTAAATTTTGAGCCTGAAAAAATATTAAGATATAAAAACTCTTGGGATATGATGAATCATTACATACGTTTGAAAGATATAAAAATGGTTTCATTCTTAGATAAAACCGGGCTAAATGAAGATTATTTTAAACGGATACAAGGAAAAAAGAAAAGAAATAGCCAACCGGGCAAAGAAAAAATTGTGCAGTTTGCAATTGCCTATAATTTTAATCTTTCTCTAACTAATAGAATTCTTAAAAAATCTGATTATTCAGCTATAGGTTCAAATGAAGATTCCAAAGGGGATGCTATTTTAGCATTTGCTTTGCACTTTTTCATTGGAGAGAGTATAGAAAATGTGAAAGAATTTTTGGATGAGAATTATAAAACAAAAAAGGAGATATACACATTATGAAAAGAAAATACTTAAAAAGTATTTTAATTGCTGCATTAGCATTTGCTTTTGTAAGAGGAGCAGAAACAACAGAGGTTCAAGCTAGCGAAGGCCATTGGGAATGGATTTGGACATATGTGCCTGGGGAAAGTAGAGATAATTATATTGTTTCTGAACCAAGACCAGTAAGGGAAGCTGCTGTAGTTTCTAGTGCTTTAGCTAGATTAGAAACTCTTTCACCAGTTTCAGCTATAGCTGAGTTACAAAGTAGCTTTCCAGGTGCAAATTTAGGAAGAATTAGAGGAGGAAATAATTTATCATTAACTATTGCAATGCCTGAAGACTTTCAAGCTTCTTCAAATATAGAAGAGTTAGAAAACTTAATAAATCTTCCTTTAAATTTTCAGCTTACAAGAATTGATGGAGTGTATTTTCAGTTTATTGGGCAAAACCAAATAAGGTTTAATATTGCTCATCGCCCAATGAATAGAATAGAGTTAAGAGAAGTTGAAACGGCACAAGAAGTTAGAGAAGAAATAAGAAGACTAACAATTCTTTTTGAAAGAGGAGATTTAACAGCAAGGCAATATAGAGCATTAGTTTTAGAAGTTCGTGGCTTAGTACAGCCATTGCCAGTTCTATTTAATGTTTCAGTGCCAACAGAAACTCCAATAGCATCTCCTCAAATTGAAGAAGATGAAACCGAGTATTATAATGGTATAGAAGACCAAGACCTTTTTGGAGAAGAAGACTACTCAGAAGAAGATTAATAAAAAAAGCCTAATCCATAAATTTAAGATTGGGCTTTTTTAATTATTTATTTTAAGTTTGTTTTATCAATCTTTTTTTGCTTTGATTTCAAAAATGAAGCAGCCAAAAAAGAGGGAAAAGTCTTTGCATTATTCCTAGCAGTTCATTAAATTCTGAAAAATCTATTAAGGTGAATATGTTCAATATTATTAAAAATATACCAAAATTTTGTACTAAATCAACTTTTTTAAGAACTGCTATTGCAGCTATCGTTAAACTTACACACACTGATACATACGTTGCAATTGATAAAATATTAATCCCTCTCATAGAAATGGCACTAATCACAAAAATAACTATAAACAACGCTGAAAATAAAGAAGCATAATATAAACCTTGCTTTTGGCGATATTTTAAAGAAAGCAGCACACCTGAATTTTTTTCTCTAATAAAATAAGGTGTTATAAAAATTAAAATGGCTGTTATAATTAAACCTATAATGCCATTGTTTATACTATTTAAAAGGTTTATTTCGGTTATATTTTCGGCTCTTATTCCTTGAAGCTCTGGTATCATAAAAATATCGGCTTGCCTATAATAGTTTATTTGTTCTCTCACAAATGTTTCTATATTTTCATAGTCAAAAAAGTTTTGTAGAAAATTAACAGTTCGCATTTCTAATGTGTAATCTAAATATGCTGCTACTATTAATTCATTTATTAATTGATACCCGAAAGAAAGCTCAGTTTTAATTAATTTTATATTATTTTGCGTACTCTCTATAGGCGATAATATATACCCAAAATTAATAATGCCTGTTTGCACATCTTCTATTAAACTTTTTCTATCATCGTACTTAATTAGCCTTATTAAAGGGTTTTCAATCTCTAATGTTACCCCTTGTGAGTATATGCCAACAGAAATATTTACTGGGTAATTATTTGATAAATCTATTAAATAAGATATGGCAGGCAGCAAAATAAAAGCCATATATATGGTTCGTTTTTTTATTATTTTTTTTATATTTAGCATTGTAGATATTATAAAAAAGTTCATATTTTAAATTTCACCCTTATAGTTGGCTATTGAATGTCTGTGTTCAGTTTATTTTTATTTGCAGCATACAATTTAACTATACCCTTTGATTATATACGCTTAAGGCGAGCAATTCCCATTATAGAAAAAATTATAGTGAAAATTGTAAGCATTAAAGAATACATTAAAATATTTTCATTTAAAAAGCTTGCTTCCAATAGCTGAACTCCCCAGTAATTAAATGAAAGCTTAGAAAATGTTGTGTCCATTAAATTTAGGGGAATTATTCCGCCAGATAAAAATAGAGAAACAACAGCAAAAATTGAAACGAACAAGCCGGCAGAAAGTTCATTTTTGAATATAAATGAAACTGAAGCACCAAAAGCACTTAAAACAATTAAAATTATAACTATTTGTGGCAAAGCAAATATAATAGGAACTTCTAAATTAGTGAAAAAATATAATATTAAATTAGCCAAGCTTAAAGGGGTATTAATGAAAATAAATAATAAGAAATACGAAGCTAAAGTGCTTAAATAAATATTTGAAGCTGAAAAGCCCATAGCTTTTAGTCTTTTTATAGTAAATTGCGTAAATTTATTTCTCGTTATGTCTGTAAAAATAAAGAAACCACATATCATAAGTGCAATATATGCCGAAGCCAAATAAGAAAACCAAACTCCTACTCTTCCAGATATGCTATAAACTTCCGTTTCAAATAGTTCCCCACGATTTAAAATAAAGCCTAAAAAATTCATATTTACACCTAAGAAAATTTCATTTTGGTTTCTTTGAGCATATCTACTATAATTAATTGCTGTATATATACCCATTTGGCTAGTTCGTAACATATTTGTAAAGGCTTCTGTTGCTATGTTTATTACAGAAGCTGCAATAGGGGCATTTTCATTATATAAAACAGTGAAAGGCATATTTTCGCCCGTTATCATACTAGTTCCAAAGTTTTCAGGAAAAATTATTATTGCACTAACTGCTTGGGGTAAGTTTAAATTTGATATGCTTTCATAATATAGTTGACTTATTTGAAAATTTTCTTTATCATTTATGTTATAAGAAAACAAGTTTCTTTCTAATAATATAAATTCTACTAACCCCTCATATTCTTCTGCACCGCTTATAGCGGATATTATCATTCTCGTTTCTGTACTATCGTCTAGATCTAATATTCCAACGTATACTACATTAAAAAAACTATCACCAGAAAGCAGGTGAGCAGCCATTGCCCCCGCCCCTAAAGTTATTACACCAATTAAAAATATGAAAATAAAAATACGCATTTTATATACGTAAAAAGTTTTCATATTTAGCCAAATAATTATGCTCCATTGAAAATATTTTTTCAAAATTTCTAAGTATTCCTTTTTAGTTTTTTACCTCACTGTAGATAGTTAGTTTTTACTTCTTAAATTTAGTTCCACTGCAAGCAGCTATTTATATTTAAATTTTTGCTTCTTAAACTTATCCCCATTGTAGTTTTTAATTATTCCAGTTGCAATGCTTATCCCCACTGCAGGTGGTTAAGCATTTGTTCTTTATTTTCCATATAAAATAGTTTTCTATCTTTTAGCAAATAGTGTTTGCTTTCTAATGCAAATATCTCGTCTACATTGTGGCTCGTATATATTATACATTTTCCAAGCCCATTTAACATTTTTATAGTTTTAAAAAGTTCATTTTTATAAAACATATCTAAGCCAGAAAATGGTTCATCCATTATTATTATTTTAGGATTTTGGGCTAGTGCTGAGCATATCGCTACTCTTTTTTTCATTCCACCTGAAAGGTCTTTCACTTTTTTCTTTTCATATTCATTTATACCGAGAAGCTCTATAAAATTTTCGCTTTTTTTATCTTCATTATTTTTTGGTTTTTTAGTTTCTTGGGTTATTTTAAGCTTTGTTGTATTTATTTTTTTAGCTCCACCACAGGCACTCCAAAATTTTAAATTATCTTTCACTGTTAAATCTTCAAATAGGCTGTCTTTTTGGGGAATAAAACTTATTATAGATTTATCTATATTTGAAATGCCGCTATCTGGCTTTGTGAAACCTGCTAAAATAGAAAGCAAAGTAGATTTTCCAGCACCATTTTGCCCAACTATAACTATAATATCTTTTTCGTTAAAAGAAAGGCTGATATTTTCTAATATCAGCCTGCTTTTATAAGATTTTGAAATGTTTTTTAGTTCCATTTTTATTTTGTTCCTCAATTTTGCTATTTTAGCCTGCTTTAATTCACATATAAAATAGCTTTATTAGATAGGTTGTTATTCTAAAAAGCTTGCAATCTCATTAAGGGCTTGTGAAGAAGTTCCTCTTAAGAAATTTAATATATCTTCAAACATTCTTTCTAATGCTTCAAAATCTTCATCTGGGTTTATAGCAAAAGCTTGGTTTTTGTCTGTAATAGTTAAAGTTTCACCCTCATTTATTCCGAAGCCTAATATTAATTCTCCAATGTCTGTAAACATTCCAAATAAGCCACCTTCGCCTGTTATAGAAACTATTTGCATAGCACCCCTAGAGCCAAATTCAAGGTTTAAGCTGTAGCTTACTGTGTCCACTTCGCCATCTAATGGGATTCTTCCATAAAGTATTCCATCTTGTATTCTAATGTTGTATACGCTAAACTCTAATTCAAAGTTATCAAAATTATTGTTAAAACCAGTATTTACTACACCGTATAAACCACTTCCACGCTTTTCTAAAAGTGTTGACAAATTGAACTCTGTTTCTTCTGCAAGCACACTTAAATGTATAAATCTTTCATCATCATTTGCAATGTTTATGTACAGAAGTTGGGCATGGCTTTCCAGTTCATTATGATTTATAACTGTTATAGTTCTTTTAACTATTTCGTTTCTATCGTTTAGCCAAACGTTCATATTAAATTCCATGTTAGGAAGGGCTCTTAAAAGTTCTCTTTCCATTTCGGCAAAAATTTCACTATCTCTAAACGCTTCAAAATATATATTTATTAATTCACGCATAAGCTCGTGTGTAATAACTATATCAAATCTCGTTTTGTTTATATCAAATCTATTTAGTTCTTGTTCCAACTCATCTAATAACCAAGAAGTTTGGTTTGTGTGTATAGTAGTTGTATTTTCGATATGGTAAAAATAAGTTTCTAATAGTTTATAAGGAAGATCTTCAAAATCTTCTATCATTTCAAATATTTCGCTGAAGCCGCTAAATGTATCTAGTCCGTATAATTCATTTTCCAAGCTCATTTGAATAAAATAATCTGAAATGCCCGGCACTGCAACTGTCATGAAGTTTGAAAGAAAAAATTCTATAGGAATATTGTATCCATCTACCATTAAGTTTAATAAGTATGCAACGCCTGAATCTACAACAGCACCGCTTATAGTAGTTTCTATTTGTGGCACTTCCATTCCTAAAAATAAACTAGCCATTTGGTTTAAAGATTCACTAGGCGTGTATGATAGTAAAAAGTCCATAGTAAATGGCATTGTTGCTCGCATTGCATTGTTTCTTAATATCCAATTTTCTTCAGCTTGTCTTAAAGCTTCAAAAGAACCTATAGGGGCAGTGTTCATTGCAGGGCTGCTGCTTCTATCCCCTAAATTTAAAGTTAAAATTACTATGCCCACAACTGCTATTAGAGCAACTATAGAGCCTGCTATTAACGGTACTTTAGATTTTTTGTTCTTTTTTTCTGAATTCATTGCAAATTCTCCTTTTTATAGTTTTGAAAGATATGTACACTTATAAATTTAACATAGGTTAGTAAGCTTTTTTTATATTGCTTTGTTAATCATGAGCGGTTATATTAAATTTATAAATTACATTCCCTAAATACCTATATATTATAAACGATTTTGGTTATCTTGTCAATCTTAAATTTTAGTATATTTTGCTTTTTCGGTTTACTTATCTCCCCATTAGTGATATAATAAGACGTTGAATAGAACTTTTTACATAATAAATTAAACTTTTTTTCTTCAGTGTATTTTGGCAGAGATTTTTTAGGTATGTTATTTTATGCAATTTAAACACATTTTTAAAATAAGGAGATTTTTATGAGCAATTACTTAATTTTTAACTTTATAATCATCATTTTGTTAATCGTAAATATTGTTTTGCAATTAGTTGGTAAAAAAGAAACCGATTTAAGCAAAATAGAAGCTTTTCTTAAAAAAAGCATAGCAGACCAAAGAAGTGATATAAGTAAACAACTAAGCGAGGGGGCAACAGAGCAATTTATTAGATTTGGTGAAATTAGCAAAAATATTCAAAACATATTGCAAGCAAACCGTATGGAAACTAACGACTATTTAAGGCGTTTCTCAGAAGACACACACAAAAATATTGAAAAAATAAATGTAACTTTAGAAACTAAAATAACAGCTTTACAAGCAAGTAATGAAAAAAGATTAGAACAAATGCAAGCCATTGTTGATGAAAAGCTTCAAAAGACACTTGAAACTAGGCTCACACGGTCTTTTGAAACGGTCGGCAAACATTTAGAAAGTGTTCAACAAGGGCTTGGAGAAATGAAATCTCTAGCCCAAGATGCTAAAAGTTTAAAAAACGCATTAACTAATGTAAAAGAGCGGGGCACTTACGGTGAAGTTCGCTTAGAAAGGCTTCTTGAAGATATTTTAACGACTAGCCAATATGAAAAAAATGCAATTATCGGAGAAACAAAAATAGTAGAATTTGCAATAAAACTGCCTGGTAATGGGGATACACCTCTTTTATTGCCAATAGACTCTAAATTTCCGATTGAAGATTACAACCGCCTTATTGCCGCTGAAGAAAAATCACAAATTGAAAGCTTTAGGCAATCTCTTTTTAGAAATATACGCCAATCTGCTAAAGATATTTCCGATAAATATATTTTGCCACCGAAAACTACTAATTTTGCTTTAATGTTTTTGCCTACAGAGGGGCTTTATGCAGAAGTAATAAGAGATGCCGCTTTTTTTGAAGAATTGCGGGAAAAATTTAATGTAATAGTAGTTGGGGCGGTAACGTTATCTGCTTTTTTGGGTTCTCTTCAAATTGGTTTTAAAACATTAGCAATAGAAAAACGCTCTGGGGAAGTTTGGGAAACTCTTGGCAAAGTCAAATTAGAGTTTAGCAAATTTCAAGGTGCTTTAAATACTGCTCATAAGCAAATTAAAACAGCCGAGGGCACTTTAGAAAAATTAACGGGAACTAGAATGCGAGCAATAGAGCGTGCTTTGAGAGATGTTGAAGCTCTGGAAAGTGAAGAAGTTTCGCTTCTTGATTTTGAAGAAGAAGTTTAAAAAATACTTAAGCATTTTTTATAAATTTTTTCTTTCTACTTTTTGAATAGTTAATATTACCAGTTGACATTTGAAAAATAATATGCTATTCTATATTAAATTAGATAACTTGTTAGGTGAGGCTCCTAAAAGAACATAAGTTGCCGCCCTTAAAGGTCGAGAGACCCCGCAGGGTAAAACAAGATTTGCCGGATTAAGGCTTATCTCGGAGTAACTGTTGTAGTGTATTATTATAATTGAGTATCTCTAAAGACTGCTAAGTTTTTATAAAGATGATTTAAAAGATACCCAATTGTTCATTATTTACTATATACACACTACTTACTACGTCTTTTAGTGCTAAAGCTCAAACGAGGGGTGAAGATATTCTTTTATTGTGAAAAACTTTGAAAATCAAAACTTTTTTACAATATCATTATTTGAGACTTATATATTTCTAGGCTCAACTTTAAAGAAAAGATTATTTTATATGTGCTTTTTTAGTGCGACCTCTCGGGAGGTCGCTTTTTTTGTTTTTAATACACCATACAAGTTTAGAAAGGGGATGATGTGTATGTCAGATGATATAGGACGACAGGGGTTGGCTTTTTGTTTAGTGGTATTATGTTTAAAGGATGAAGAAAATATTTATATTTTGTCTGTTTCTTGTTCAGAGCAAGAAGAATTTAACATAAGAAAAACTATGATGGAAGCAATGAAAAGCACAAAATTATTACTTACACTTATTGAGCGTGTAGCTTCAAAAATTGCAAGGGAAAAAGGTATCACAAAAGTTGGTTGGAAATTTCAGCAATAGGGAATAATCTAAAAATTGGGATTATAGAGAAAAAATTTGTTTATACTAACAAATGGTGTGAATTTGAAAATTATTTAAAGTAAATTGGCTGCAAGGTCTAAAAAATGAGAGGTAAATACTATGTCAAAAAGAACATATTCAACAAACTTGCCGCATGAAAAAGCAGGGGCAATAATGCAAAGAGAATTTATAGCTCTTAATAAAAAATTAAAAGTTAAAGAAGCATTAGAGTTAGTTATGAGGCGTGCCGGTGAAACACATGGCATTTATGCTATTTATGTAACAAATGTTGGTGGCAAACAGTTAGAGGGTGTTATATCTCTTCGGGAATTAATGGCGAGCGACCCAAACTTTTTATTGCAAGATATTAGGAAGAGTAACGTTATATCAGTTACACAAGAAGCAGACCGTGAAGAAGTGGCAAATATAATTTTAGATAATAACTTTTTCTCTGTTCCAGTTGTGAACCAATTTAATGAAATTATCGGTATTGTAACCGTAAATGAAGCGATAGACATAGTTCAAGATGAAGCAACTGAAGATATTTACAAAGCTGCAGGTATCGCCACAACTTTAGACCCAGCTAGAGAAAAAGAGGGAAAGCGAAGCAACACATTAATTAATGGTAGACTTTTAGATATTTGGAAAATTCGTATACCAATTTTGCTTATGGTTTTAGTTGGTGGTTTTTTAGCTGGAATGATTGTTGAAGGTTTTGAAGAAACCCTTGAAGCTGCCACTATGATAGCTTTTTTTATACCACTTATTATGGATATGGGTGGCAGTGTCGGTGGCCAGTCGACTACTATTTTTGCTCGTGGGTTTGTGCTTGGGCACATTAAAGCAGGGTACTTTTGGAAGCAATTTTTTAAAGAAGCAATGGTAGGGTTCACAATTGGTGCTGTGGTCGGTTTCTTTGCTTATTTTGGTGTTGGTATTTGGCTAGGTGATTGGGGGCTTGCACTTGCAGTAAGTTTAGCACTTGTAGCCAACTGTTTAATTGCAGCTTCAGCAGGTTTCTTAGTTCCTTATTTCTTAATCAAAATTGGAGCTGACCAAGCCTCAGGCTCTGGTCCAATAATTACAAGTATTAAAGAT
>WRFW01000177.1 GCA_009787435.1 Defluviitaleaceae bacterium | reverse complement strand
CCATAAAGTGCATCTTAAAAACCCAACCTGTGGCGATGATATAGAAATAGCCGTTAAATTAAATGGCGACACTTTAGAAGATATAAGGCAAGATGGCACTGGCTGCTCTATATGTTGTTCTTCTGCCTCTGTTTTAACTGAAACCTTAACAGGAAAATCAAAAAAAGAAGCAAGAGAAATAACGAACAACTTTTATGAATTAATAAAAGGCGAGCCTTATAACGAAAACTTAGACATGGGAGACACGGTAGCCTACAGAGGAGTTTCTCAATTTCCTGCAAGGATTAAATGTGCGACTATACCTTGGAAGGCGTTAGAAACGGCTTTAAATGAAATTGAAAATAACAAAGATTAAAAATATTAGTTCTTGGCTTAAGAGTTTTGCTTCGCAAAATAAATCGCTCAGTAATTATATTTTTAATCTTACGATGTTAAAGTTCTTAAAAAATATAAAAAATTAAAAAACGGAGGTTTAGGATGATAGAAGAAAGAGACATGTCTGAAGAAATGAACGCTGTGCCTATTGATTATAAATATGGCTTCGTTACAGACCATAAAAACTTAAGAGACACTGGAAAAGGGCTTTCTGAAGAAGTTATAAGAACAATTTCTAAAGAAAAAGGCGAACCAGAATGGATGTTAGATTTTAGACTAAAATCTTATGAAAAGTTCTTAGAAATACCTATGCCAAGTTGGGGACCAGATTTAAAGAGTGAAGTAGATTTTGACGCTTACACATACTATATTAAGCCATCTGAGCGTACAGAAAATAGCTGGGACGACGTGCCAGACAGCATAAAAGAAACTTTTGACAAGCTAGGGATACCAGAAGCAGAAGCAAAGTATTTAAATGGTGTTTCTACACAATATGAATCAGAAGTTGTTTATCACAACAACCAAAAAGAGCTTGAAGATAAAGGCGTTATCTTTTTAGATACAGATTCAGCACTTCGTGAACATCCAGAGCTTTTGCGTGAATATTTCGGAAAAGTAGTTCCTTATACAGACAATAAATTTGCAGCTTTAAATAGTGCTGTTTGGTCTGGCGGGTCTTTTATATATGTGCCTAAAGGGGTTAAATTAGAAAAACCTTTACAATCATACTTCCGTATAAACACTGAAAGTATGGGACAATTTGAACGTACTTTAATAATAGTAGATGAAGAAGCAGACGTTCACTATATAGAGGGGTGTACAGCACCTGTTTACACTTCAAACTCTTTACACTCTGCAGTAGTTGAAATATTTATTAAAAAAGGCGGCAAGGCTCGCTATACTACTATCCAAAACTGGTCTAACAATATTTTAAACTTAGTTACAAAGCGTGCAATTTGTGATGATGATGCACACATGGAATGGATAGACGGAAATATCGGCTCAAAAATAACTATGAAATACCCTGCTGTAATCCTTAAAGGCGACCGCTCAAAAGGGACGACTGTTTCAATAGCATTTGCCGGAAAAGGACAAACGCAAAATGCCGGTGCAAAAATGATTCACTTAGGAAAAGACACTTCTTCTAGTATTATATCAAAATCGCTTTCTCGCCATGGTGGAAATGTTACTTATTTAGGCTTAGTGGAGCATGGAAAAAATGCAAATGGTGCAAAAACAAATATTGAATGTGATACAATAATTCTTGATGATATGAGTAAATCAGACACTATCCCTTACAATGTAACGAGAAATGGTGATATAACAATTCAACATGAAGCAAAAGTTTCAAAAGTATCGGAAGAACAGCTTTTCTATTTAATGAGCCGTGGGCTTTCAGAAGAACAAGCAACCGAGATGATTATAATGGGCTTTATAGAGCCATTCTCAAGAGAGTTACCGATGGAATATGCATTAGAGTTAAACCAACTATTAAAGTTAGAAATGGAAGGCTCTATAGGCTAAAAATAAGCCACCCCTTTGGGTGGCTTATTTTTATTTTTTCTTTATCTCTCACCCTCTAAAAGGTCTATAGTTTCTTTATACCATTTTAAAGTGTCTACATAGGCTTTTGCTGCAAGCTCTGGTTTAATATTTTGCAAAATGCTAAAACGTGCTATTTCAGACCAGTCCCCTGCTTCATATGCCAATATAAAATTGTAAATATCTATATAAGGTCCTTTACCTAACACTAAGGCTTCATATATTTCTTCTTTAACAGACAAATCATCTAATGCTGTTTTAATGTCTGTATTTAATATAACATCTAAAACAGAAAATAAGCCCATTAAAAAAGTTGAATAAGATTCATTTTCTATACCAAACACAACTGCTAAATTTTCAGCAAATTTAGCCCTTATTAGTGAAAGCTTAGAAATTGCAGCCGGTTTACCATTTGCTAAAGAAGTTGCCCCAACAACATTAACCCATTTTATAACTTCTTTTTGCCCTAAAAGAGCAACTGCATGGCTTATAGAATTTATTTTTTGGTCAAAATTTTGAATATTTATATACCGAAGCAAAGAAACAGAAAGCATAGGGTCTTTAATTACTATTTTGCTCACTTCGTCTAATTCAAAATTTTCTTTGTTCACTACATTTATTAATTGAAGAGAAAGAGCTTTAAGCGGTGTATCTGCTTGCTCGCCTAGTGTAACAGGCACATGATAAAAACGCCCCTCAAAAAGGCTATAGCCTGTAACTTTGCTTAAATTAAACATATGAAAACCATTAACACTGCTTGCAACAAATTTAATATTTGGGGCTTCTATTTTTAGATTTTCCATAAATGCTATTGCTTGCTTTTTATTAGTTAACGCTTGGTCTACAACTAAATAGTCCATTAAGAGTGCCAGAGGTTTATACTCTTCAAAATCATGAATTATATTTAGTGCAAATCTGTAGCCTTGCTCTTTTAATTTTGATATGCGGTTTAAATACATTTCTTCTGGAATTACATTTTGGTCTATATTAAATATAACTTTTTCGGTAGGAATTTTAAAATCTAAATTTGCCATTAAAGTTATTGGATTTATAGATATAAATATAGGCAAATTGTTAGTTAAAGCATTTAAGCCGATTTCTTCAATAATACTTAACATTTTGGGGTTAACAGCATCTCTGCTTAAATTTGACACTGCTCTAAAGGCTAGCAAATCAGCACATTTTTTATTTGCAAACCTATAGCCATAAACGCTCATATCTTCTGAAAATATAGGGCTTGATAATATCATCATCTCCATATTTGTGTATCCCTCCTAGGCTTTTGGTGTAAGTTTTCAATTGGGCATATCTAAAAACTACCAAAATTAGTTTTTATCTTACTCTTGAAAAGCCCATATAAAGGGCTATCTTTAACACACCTTTTTAAAAACTTAGCAGCTTTTAGAAAAGTGATTTTTTATAAATTTTGTATTATATCTTCTAAATCATTAATTGTGTAATTTTGAGACTTTTTACAAAAATGGCAATTTAAAACTGCCCCGCCATCTTCTTTTTGCATTGTGCGTAACTCTTTTTCGCCTATAGCTATTAATGCTTTAGTCATTCTTTCTCTGGAACAATTGCAGTAAAAAGAGGGCTCAATTTGGCGGTGTATATTTATTTTTTGAGTAGGAAAAAGTTTTTTCAAAATATCTTCCGGGGAAAGCCCTTGTTCTAACATAGTAGTAACGGGCGGCAAAGAAGCTAAAACGCTTTCTAAATGAATTATTAAAGCTTCTTTAGTTTCTTCATCTGTGCCTGCCAAAAGCTGTATTATAAAGCCCCCTGCCTGTTTAACTGTATAATCTCTATCTACAAGCACGCCCAAAGCTACAGAAGATGGGGTTTGCTCGCTCTTAGCATAATAATAAGTAATATCTTCGGCGATTTCACCTGAAATTAATTCTACAGAGCCAGTTACAGCTTCTTTTAAGCCGATATCTTTAATTATTCTAAGTTCTCCGAAGCCTAGAGCAGTGCTAACATCTAATTTGCCATTTGGTTTTAGGGGAATATCTACATGGCTATTGTGTGGGTAACCTTTCACTCGGCTTTTATTATCGGCTGTTACTACTAAGCCTTTAGCTAAGCCATCCCCTTTTATTTGTAATGTTAATAAGTCTGTTTCATTTTTAAGTGTTGCGCCCATTATAGCCCCTGCCGTTAGCAGCCTGCCTAATGCAGCAGTAACGACTGGTGTAGTTTCATGTGTTTTTCTCGCTTCTTCAACTAGATTTTTTGTAGTAGCTATAAAAACACGTGCAACTTCATCTATAGTAGCGTGTAGTATATAATCCATAAATTTTTCCTTTTAAAAAACTTGGCAAACATAAACTTCTCTTTCAATATCTTTTTCACAATACCCGTTATATGTTTGTAAAACTTTTATATTAGCCTGCTCTAATAAAGATACTAACCCTTTTGCAGGCGGCTTTAAATTTTTGTGCACTTTTTGTACGTGATATTCTTCAGTTCGCTCATATAAGCCGTTTTTCAACTCTCTAAAAATATTAAGAAAGTATTCATTTATACTTGTCTCTTTATCATAGTTGCTTTCCCAAGTTACTAGACCACTATTAATGCTACCATGCGTGTGCTCGCTTTCAAAAAAAGTTTTATGCTCTAAATTTTCAAAAAATTCTTCTTTTTTCAAATCAAAAATAAAAATGCCATTAGGGTTTAAATAATTATTTACCAAATTAAAAATTTTTATAAGCTCATCATCTTTTAATATGTAATTTAAAGCATCACAAGTGCAAGTAATAACATCTACTGGGCTATGAAGCTTAAATTTTCTAATATCTTGTTTTAGGAAAAGTATATTTTTATCACTTGCTTTATCTTGTGCAAACATGAGCATTTCTTCTGAGCTATCTATGCCTATCATATTATAGCCATAGTTTGCTAAAAGCTCTGTTAAAGTGCCTGTGCCGCAAGCTAAATCTAAAATAGTTTTTGAATTTGGTTTAAGCGTTTGTATACTAGAATGAATAAACTTAGCCCATTCTATATAAGGCACGTTTATAAATTCATCATAAAAATTTGATAAATCTTTATACATAAGTTTAGACCTCCAAAATAACGGGGTGATTAACTAAATTTACACAGGTTATTTTATTTAGCAAAAGCTTTATTACTCATGAGCAACTAAAATAACGTGTGTAAACTTTTTTCATATATTATCAACTGAAAAATCACCTTGAGTTATAAGATTTTCAAGCACTTCTTCTTCATAAATAGGTCTTGAGAAAAGATAGCCTTGAACATAGTCTGCACCTAAGCCTTTCACAACTTTTAAATCTTCTACAGTTTCAACACCCTCGCAAATAGTAGTTAAGCTTAAACATTTTGCAAGCTCTATAACCATTCTAACAAATAATTTATCATATTCTGAGTTATGTAGATTTTTTATGAAAGAACGGTCTATTTTTATATTATCTACAGGCAATCTTTTAAGCCTGCCTAAAGAAGAATAGCCTGTCCCAAAATCATCTAAACTCATACTTATTCCAAGTTTTTTAATCTCGCTTATTTGCTTTAAAGCTTCTTGCAAGTTTGAAATTACTTCGCCCTCGGTTATCTCTAAATTTAAATATTTAAATTCTAAGCCCTCTTCTTCCATAGCAGTTTTAACGTTTAGTGCTAAATCTTCATTGAAGAAGCTTTTAGAGCTTAAATTTACGTTAATTTTTATTTTATAGCCTAAATCATGAAGCTTTTTTGTAAACTTTATTGCTGATTTTAAAACGTGGCTATCAATAATATCAATTAAGCCTAAGTATTCAGCGAAGCCTATAAAATCATTTGGCATACGGAAGCCTATATCATCATCGTGCCAGCTGCATAGTGCTTCTAAGCCCCTTATGCCCCCTGTTTTACAGCTTACTATAGGCTGGTATCGAACTTTAAAGCATTCTATTTTGCTCATTATTGCACGCCTTAAATGATATTCAATTTGCATATCTGTAGAAAATGGGTTCATTTTTGTGTTATAAGGGTTATATTCTTTTACAGATTTTATTTGCTTTGAATATTTACAGCTCATAGTTGCTTTATAAATGATTTTATCTGCTGTGTCTTCTTTTTCTATTTCCACAGTGCCTATTGCTGCAATATAAAATTGGTCTAACCCTTGGATAATCCAAGGCTCTGTGAAACGAGTTTTTATATTTTCTATAAGATTATCTAAATCGTTTATATCTGTTACTATAGTTGCAAATTCTGCACCGTATAGAGAGTAAAGCCTTTTTCCTGTTTCTCTAGGATTAACTAAGTTTTCTAAATAAATAGCGATTTCTTTTATAAATTCATTGCCATATTCATAGCCATATAAAAAATTGATGCGGCTAAAAAAGCTAACGTTTATTATTACTAAATATTTTCGCTTTATACTTTTATCTTTTTTTATCTCGTCTATATCGTGGGAAAGCTGAGCCCTATTATACATAGAAGAAAGAGCTTCCTCGCCAGATATTTTAGATAAATTTGATATTTTTCTTGGAGTCTCTAAATTTTCCATCTTCATCCTCTTTTCTTTTTTAGAACTATACTTTTTTCTTCTTTGAAAAGAACCTAAAATATATTATTAAAGCTATACCGGTTATAGCCATTATAATGCTAGAAACCATGCTAACCCTTATACCACCTTGCATTAAAGCATCTATGCGAAGCGGCTCTAAAAGGGAACGTACTATTCCATACCAAGCGAAATATATGAAAAGTATTTCACCCTCAAATGCTTTTCTTTTTTTGTAGAACATTAAAAAAATGAATAAAGCTAAGTTTAAAAATGCTTCATAAAAAAACACGGGATGAACTTGAACGTATTCTATGTTGTTGTAAGTTATTATTGTGTCTCTTAAACTTTCTGGGAAGTATAAAAGCTGGTCTACTCGCAATCTGAGGGCGAAAATATTTTCTGTGAAACTTCCAAAAGCTTCTCTATTAAGAAAATTCCCAAAACGCCCTATAACGTGCCCTATTATGAGCCCTAATATTGCTGTGTCCATAAAAGTTAAGAAGTTTAAATTTTTACGTTTACACCAAAAATATGCAGTAATTAAAGAAGCCGTTATAACCCCAAAAATTGCTAACCCACCAGTTCTAAGATTAAAAAACTGGCTAATAGGAATATCACTGAATATAAAGAAAAATAGACGACCACCTAAAATTGCCATAGGAACTACTAAGAACACAAAATCATAATAAATATTTTTATCTTGATTAGTACGCTTTGCTTCAGCGGCTGCCACTGCATAACCTGCTAAAACACCGAGCATAACTAGTATCCCATACCAATAAATATTAAAATTACCGAGGCTAATTGCAACACGGGGCATATTATTTATTCGTATGTTTAAATTATAAAACCATATATCTGGCGGCAAAGCTATTCCTCCTTGAAAAATTATAATGAATTATATATCAATTATACAACATTTGAAAAGAAATTGCAAGATTTTTTAACCGCCCAGCGGCAGGGCATAATTTTTATGCCTGTGGAAAGGCATAAATTTTAATATAAAAGCTTTTATAGCTGCTCATGATTTATAAAGCAGCGGCTAAAATCATTTGCTAGGCTATATAAGCTTTTATAAACAGAACGCTTGTCTTGCAATTGTTAACCATTTAGTGTATAATAGATTGTATGAAAAGAGAGAGAGTAAGTAATCAAAATACGAAACAATCAAAACCAACAGCTAACAAGCCTAAAAGCCTTAAAACTATAAAAGCTGAGCTTGAAACTGAGAAAAAAAACACCTTAATGAATGAAACTATACCCCTTGCAATACTTGCACTTAGTATATTTATTTTAGGTTCGCTATTTTGGCCAAATTCAACTGGTTTTATAGGGCGTATAACTTCCACTTTTTTAAATTGGGCTTTTGGCGGCTCGGCATTTGCTTTTATATTTATAGTAATTTGTGTTGCAGTTAACCACATTATTTATAACAACGTTACTATTAAAATTATGGCAGCTATACTAGGAATTTTTAGCCTTACAATTGCATTTATTAGTATATTTTTTAGATTAGGATTTATTGGCGGATTTTTATCGCTAGCGTTTATAGCCATTTTCGGATATGTAGGCACTTTTATAGTAATTATAAGCGGTATTATCGGCAGTGCTTTCTTTTTAGCTTCTATGCTAACTGGTAAATCTCTTTTAAAAACAGCTAATTCTAAAATAAAAGAAAGCGGCGGCATTGGCGAAAGTATAAAAAAAATGCTAAGAATAGAAATGCCCTTAGAATATTATGAAGACGACTTTGAAGATAGCGAAGAATACGAAGAAGAATTTGAAAGAAGACCGTTGCCAAAAGCACTAACTTTAAAATTAGATGATGATGATTATGAAGAAGATGAAGAAACTGAATACAACATAGAAGATAGCGAAGAAGATGAAGAAAGAGAAGAGCCATACATAAAAAAACTAATAAGAGAAAGCTTATATTTTGACACTGGCGGTCAAAACCAAAAAGAAGTTGCTAAACAGTTAAAACCAAAGCAAGATAAATTATTAGCCCCGCTTCATAACTATGAACCACCAAAAGTGGAATATAATATTCCACATGCGATGATTAAAATATCTGGCCCTGCAAAAATTGAAACAGCATTAGAAGATGATTACAATGAAAATATAATAGAAGCAAACACAGATTATGTATACCCAACTAGAGAATTATTAAAAACAGCACCGCTTTCAGAAACACAAATAAATCATGAATATATAATTGAAAATTCACGCAAGCTTGAAGAAACACTAAGAAGCTTTGGGGTAACTGCTACTGTTAAAGAAGTTAGCCAAGGCCCAACTGTTACTAGATATGAGCTTTCACCTGGCTCTGGTGTGAAAGTTAGTAAAATATCAAACCTTGCAGACGATTTAGCATTAAACTTAGCTGCCAGGGGTATAAGAATAGAGGCACCTATACCTGGAAAATCTGTAGTTGGTGTGGAAGTGCCTAATGAAAGCCCTTCAACTGTTTATTTTAGCGAACTTATAGAGTCTACTATTTTCAAAAATTTCCCCTCAAAATTAGCATTTGCTATCGGAAAAGATATTGAGGGAAAGGTTGTAGTTTTTGATATTGCTAAAATGCCGCATTTGCTAATAGCCGGGGCAACTGGCTCTGGTAAATCGGTCTGTATAAATACACTAATAGTTAGCCTTTTATATAAATCTCTGCCAGAAGAAGTTAAATTAATTATGATTGACCCAAAAGTAGTAGAGCTTAGCGTTTATGATGGCATACCACATTTACTAGTGCCTGTAGTTACGGACCCTAAAAAAGCGGCGGGTGCTTTAAATTGGGCAGTTCGTGAAATGCTTAAGCGGTATGAAGCATTTGCAACTACTAGCGTGCGTGATTTAGAGGGATACAACCGCACATTAAGAGCAAAAGGCGAAAAAACACTGCCGCAAATAGTAATTATAATAGACGAGCTTTCAGACCTTATGATGGCAGCCCCAAATGAAGTTGAAGATGCCATTTGCAGGCTTGCCCAAATGGCTAGAGCTGCCGGCATACATTTAATAATTGCAACGCAAAGACCCTCTGTAGATGTTATTACAGGGCTTATTAAAGCAAATGTGCCTTCAAGACTTGCTTTCTCTGTTTCAAGCGGCACAGATTCAAGAACTATTTTAGATTCAGTTGGTGCTGAAAAACTGCTAGGCAGGGGAGATATGCTATTTAGCCCGATAGGTGTTCGCAAGCCTATGCGTGTGCAAGGGGCTTTTATATCCGA
>WRFW01000176.1 GCA_009787435.1 Defluviitaleaceae bacterium | reverse complement strand
AGTTTATAGTTTTCACTTTTTATGCCCCGCCGCTAAGGCGGGTTTATTCCTCTTCATCTTCTTCAGTTTCTTCTAAAATCGGGTAAGTGCCTGTTATATAATAAATAACTTGCTCTGAAATACTTACTGAATAGTCTGCAATACGCTCCATATATTTAGAAATCATCACATAGTCTATAGCTTGGGCACCATTTTTTTTATTTTCATTTATTAAGATTATTAAATCATCTCGCACAGATACAAAAATATTGTCTACTTCATCGTCTGCTTGGATTACCGCTCTCGCACCATCAATATCTAAATTTACAAATGAATTTATAGCATTTTTCACCATAGCAATAGTTTTATTGCCCATTTCTATTAGCCTTTCTGGTGTTTGAACTACACTTTCACCAATTAGTTGCTTCGTTATCTCTGCAACATTGTAAGTTTGGTCTGCAATGCGGAGCATATGGTCGCTTATTTTAAATGCAACCGAAACTAATCGTAAATCTCTTGCAACTGGTTGTTGGGTCGTTAATATTTTCATCCCAGAGGTTCGCACTGTCTCTTCTAAATTGGCAACTTGAATTGTATATTTTTTAACTGCCTTAGCCCTATCATAATCGTTATTTTTAATTGCTTTAATAGCACGCTCCATAGCTTTTTCTATTAGCGTGCCCATTTCTATTAAATCATTATTTATTTCATCTAACCCACGCTATCCAAACCTCCCCGTTATATAATCTTCCGTTTGTTTTTCTTTTGGGTTTGAAAATAAAAGGCTCGTTTTTGAATATTCTATTATTTCACCATTCAAGAAAAACGCAGTGTGCCCGCCTAAGCGTGAAGCTTGCTGCATATTGTGGGTAACCATAACTATTGTATAGTCTTTTTTTAAATTGCCAACTAAATCTTCAATTTTAATTGTAGATATAGGGTCCAAGGCGGAAGTTGGCTCGTCCATTAATAATACTTCTGGTTCAATAGCTATAGTCCTTGCTATGCAAAGCCTTTGCTGCTGCCCGCCAGAAAGCCCTAAAGCACTTTTTTTAAGCCTATCTTTAACTTCTTCCCATATTGCAACATCTCTTAAGCTTTTTTCAACTATATCATCTAACTTTTTTTTATCTTTAATGCCGTGCATTTTAGCACCATATGTTATATTATCATAAATAGTCATCGGGAAAGGGTTTGGCTTTTGAAATACCATGCCCACACGCTTTCTAAGTTCAGACACATCACTAATTTTATATATGTCTGTTTCATCGTTTCCTAATAGGAATTTTCCCGTTACTCTTGCCCCGTCTACTAAGTCGTTCATCCGGTTTAGACAGCGTAAAAAAGAGCTTTTCCCACAGCCAGAGGGTCCAATGAATGTTGTAATATTTTTATCGTTTATATTCAAATTTATATCTTTCAATGCTTGAAAATCTGAATAATATAAATTTGCATTTTTTATTGTGAAATTTGGCATATAATCTCCCGTGATAGGTAGTATTATGAATAGCTAAAGTAGATAACTAAACTTTGTTAATCTCTTTTTAATCTTTTAGCTATGAAGTTTGCAAGTAAATTAAGTGAAAGCACCAATGCCATAAGAACTATTGCGGTTGCATATGCTCTATTCATATCGCCTTGCTCTATAGTTATCGTATACATAAAAACAGAAAGAGTAGCAGCAGAGCTTTGTAAATTAACAGGCATATCTAAAAGAGTTCCAGCTGTGAGAAGAAGAGCAGCAGTTTCTCCTATTAATCTTCCTATTGAAAGTATTATGGAAGCTAAAATGCCATTTATAGCGGCAGGCAGCACAACTTTTCTTATAGTGTAAAACTTTCCTGCCCCAAGTGCATAGCTCCCCATCCTATAAGACATTGGAACTGCTTTTAAAGCTTCTTCTGTTGCCCTTATTATTATAGGCAATATCATTATAGCTACTGTGAAAATGCCGGCTCTTATACTCCAAGACCAGCCCAAAACTATAACATAAAATAAAAAACCAAATAACCCATAAATTATAGATGGTATGCCGCTTAAAGTTTCTATTGAAGAGCGAACTATTTTAACTAGTTTTGATTTTGAACTCGCATATTCATTTAAATATATAGCCGAGCTAATCCCTAAAGGCACTGAAATTAATAAAGTTAAGACGACAATTACAGTAGTAGTAGCTAACATAGGCATTAAACTAAACCCACGGGGGGCATCTAAAGAAAACACAAATTCAAAGGAAAGGTTTTGAATCCCATTTATAAGCACTAATATTAGTATAGAAAAAAGAATTGTAACAGAAATTCCTATGCCAAAATATATTTTAATGTAGCTTAAAGTATTTTTCAATTTACGGTTATTCATTATAGAAGCTCCTGTTTTGATTAGCTTTCTTTCGCATAATTTGTTTCGTTTCTATTAAGAATTGTTAGCGAAATATTTAAGATTATTATAATTGTGAACAATATAACTCCAATGCCAAATAAAGTGTCTCTATGAAGCCCTGAAGCATAGCTCATCTCAAGTGCTATACCGGTTGTCATCGTTCTTACTGGAGCAAAAAATATGCTTGTGCTAAAAAATTCACTAATGCTTCCCGGCATTTGGCTCACATTGCCAGCAACCATTATAACTGCCATAGTCTCGCCAACTGCCCTGCCAATTCCTAATACAAATGCACCATTTATACCTGCTCTAGCAGCAGGCGTTACTATTTCAAAAATAGCTTCTGTTTTTGTTGAGCCTAGAGCTAAAGCTCCCTCAAAAAAATGTTTAGGAACAGAGCGAAGAGCAGCTTCGCTTAAATTTATAACAGTAGGCAAAACCATCATAGATAATATTATTATAACGGCTAAAAGAGAGTTGCCAAACCCAGGAAAATTATTTCTTAAAAAAGGCACTATAACAGCAACTCCAAAAAAACCGTATATAACAGAGGGAATGCCGCCTAAAAGTTCTATCATAGTTTTTAATGGTTTATAAATTTTTTTTGGGCAGAAAAAAGCTAAATATATAGCACACCATTTCCCTATACGAGATCCTATAATAAATGCAAAAAAAGTAGATATTAGAGAAGCATACAACATAGGAAGCATTCCAAATTGTGGTGCATAATTATGCTCAGGTGCCCAAGTTCTGCCTGTTATAAAATCTAAAAAGCCTACTTGAAACATAGCAGGAACACCATTTGTGAAAATAAAATATATAATTATAAAGAGCGTAAGTGCAGAAACAAGGCTGCAAACTAAGAAAAATATCTTAGCTATAGTTTCTGTTAAATTTACATTTCTTTTTTTAAAAGTATTAGAAACGCCTTTAGTCATTTTAATAGCTATCTCCTATTCATTGAATTGCGGGAAAATATTTATATAAACTTTATTTCCCGCAATTCTATAAAGCGTTTATTATTGAAATTCAGACCATTCAGTAACTTCGCCGCGGAATATAGTTTGAACTTGTTCAAAAGTAAGGTTTGATAGTTCGTTATCTTCATTTACTATAATAGCAAGACCATCTATAGCAAAAGTTACAAATCCTAAAGTTTCAAGCTCTGCTTCATTTAAATTTCGAGAAGCAAGGCCAACATCTGCAGTTCCCTCTATTGCTGCAGTCATCCCGGCACCTGTGCCCATAGATTGAACTTCAACTATATAGCTAGGGTGGGCTTCCATAAATGCATCTGCCAGTTCTTGAGCGATAGGGGCAACGGTTGTAGACCCTGCAACAATTATAGTGCCGCCATTGCTATTGCCGCCGTTTAAAGGGCTTCCTGTGTTAGCAAATGCTCCAGTTTGTGTAGGCACATATTCTTCAGCTGATACTATAGCTTGCCCATCGGAATTCATAACCCATTCAAGAAAAGTTCTTGCTTCGTCTGAAACTTCTGAATAGTTAAAAGCCATATGAAACCCTATAGCAAAAGGATAGATGCCATCTAACGCTGCAGCTCCTGAAAAAGGCACGCCATCAATCGAGACAGCACGAACGCCCCTGCCTGAAAGCAGCCCATATGTAACATAGCCTATGGCACCTATATTTTGTTCTACAGTAGTTAAAACACCGTTTGAACCTTGTGCTATTAAGCCATAAGCGACTTCATCTTGAATTTCTGCCATTTCTTCAAATGCACCTCTGGCACCAGAGCCAGCTTCTCTTGAAACGACCAAAATTTCTTCTAATTCACCACCTGTGCCGCATGCTGCTAAGAAAGCTAGGCATAAGCCTAAAAAGATTTTTTTCATTTTTGAATAAATCCCCTTTTTTAATTTTTTTTAACATGGCTATCTTACACCATATTTTTTTAAAAGTCAATAGTTTTTTTGAAAAATATTTTTACAATATTTGACAATAGCAGCTGTGATAGTGAGTTTAAGTGTTGTTTTTTACTGCCATTGGCAATTGTGTAATTTGTGAAAAACAGACTAGTCTGTTTTTTTAGTGAAAAAATTATCATATCAAAGTTATTTCGCTTTTTCTGAAACAACAAAAAAACCTAAGGTTAAAATCCCTAGGTTTTAATAATTTATTTTAGCGAGCTCTTTTAAGCTGCTTAAATATATAGATTTTTTTAAATTCATAATTTGCCATTTTAAAGATGCCCAATTATTAAATTATTTTGATTTATGCTATTTTTGATTTAGCAGTTTCAACTAATTTTTCAAATGCCGCTGCATCTGTAATCGCAATATCGGCAAGTATTTTGCGGTTTATTTCTATGCCTGCTAATTTTAAACCGTGCATCATTCTACTATAGCTTAAGCCGTGTATGCGAGCTGCCGCATTTATACGAGTTATCCATAATTTTCTATAGTCTCTTTTCGTTTGTTTCCGCCCAGCAAATGAGTGAGCCATAGCCCGCATAACCGATTGCTTAGCAACCCTATATTGGCGGCTTCTTGCCCCTCTAAATCCCCTTGCTAGTTTTAAAACCTTTTTATGTCTTTTCTTAGCGTTTACACCGCCTTTAATTCTAGCCATCTTTAATCTCCTTAGTTTAGTTTATATATACGGTAATAACTTTTTCATCGGTTTTTCGTTAGTTTTGTCTACATAGCCTGCTTTGCGAAGCCCTCTTTTACGCTTCGTAGATTTTTTCCCCAATATGTGCTGTTTATTTGCTTTGCTTCTTTTAAGTTTGCCGGTTCCTGTAACTTTGAAGCGTTTTGCGGCAGCTTTATTTGTTTTTAATTTCGGCATCGTTGCTCTCCTTTTTATTATCTTGTTTTTTCTGCACAGTTGGTGCTAGAAGCATACTCATCACACGGGCGTCCATTTTAGGCTCTTGCTCTATATGCCCATATTCTGAAACTTGCTCTGCAAAATCTTTGAAAATAGAAATAGAAGCATTTGTATAGCCAAGCTCACGCCCTCTAAAACGAATGCTAACTTTCACTTTGTCTCTACTCTTTAAAAAATCTTTTGCTTTTTTAACTTTCACCATAATATCATGTTTATCAATATTAGGGGAAAGCCTTATCTCTTTTAGTGTAACCGTTTTTTGCTTTTTTCTTGCTTCTTTTTCACGCTTTTGCTGTTCAAATTTATGTTTGCTATAGTCCATAATTTTACAAACAGGTGGGTTAGCATTAGGTGAAATTTTAACTAAGTCTAATCCCTTTTCGGTAGCTAAATTTTGTGCATGTTCATTAGAAACTATGCCAAGCTGAGCACCATCTGAATCTATAAGGCGTACTTCTTTATCTCTAATTTGTTCGTTTGTAGTCAAAACGACTTTAACACCTCCCAAGTTGTGTTTTTTTATAATGTAATAAAAAAAGGCACTTAATAAATGCGGTTAAATTTAGCCGCATTCCAGCCTTTACAATAAATAATTTTCAAATTAAATATTATAACCCATTGACAGAGGAAAAATATAAATAAATTTCCAAAGTGTAGGTGAAAGGCTTTTTCCTTTACTTATCCTTTCCCAGTATACCACACACCACATACTTTGTCAAGCTTTTTTTGACCGCTTGCAGCGGGGCATAATTGAGTAGGGTTTATTTTAGCTTGTGAAATAAAACCTTTTTCAAAAATATTAAGCTGCTAATTGCCATAATTAAGAGAACCAAAGCAAAAAAGCCGCCTATAAAACTAGTCATTGCAAAGAAAAATGGGTAAGGGACTATATTTATTAAAAGGTCTACTCTTGGGTTTAAAAGCCAATAGTCGTTATTAAAGAAAATATAGTGGAAAATGTGCCATGCTCGTGTCCAATTTATTGATATTATAGAAACTAATACAACTAAAAATGTAAGTGTTGCTAAAGAGCCAACGGCATAAGCTTTAAACATTTGCCTATATTCTTTTTTATAAATTATGTATCCAAGGCTTGTTAAAAAAATTGCCGCTAACACATTTCTTATTATAAAGCCATAATAAAAAAGGTCATAAACGTCCCACATATGCTTTATTTCTAAGTCTGAGAAAAAATATCTTTGAACACCATCCACATAAGTAGCTATTTGAAGCCCTGTGTCTCTATCTAATTCAGTTCGCATATAAGCTATTAAGTGCCTTGTAACTTCGTGTAAATGCTCTCTTTCCATTGCTACTAGCTCATAAGTATTGTTTGTATTGAATTGCCAATAATAAAACCACATATGAAACGCTGAAATTTGTATGCCGAAAAAAAGTGCTAATACTATTAATGAAAAAGTATTAAACGTAGCAGCGATTTTTGGTAACCGTATATATTTTTTTATTTTTGGTGTTTTTTTCATCTTAGTCCCCTTGCTATTTGTGCTGAAATTTGGTATAATTTTAATTAGAAAGGAGGTGAGTATATGAAACGCATTAAAAAGTGCCTTTCTATAGCTTACAAGATAGCTAAATTAACATATAAACTACTCAAAATATTAGCACATATCTTAAAATATCATATAGATTAGCTTGTAAGCAAATATGATTGATAATAAAAAACCCCGTCAGCAGCGGGGTTTTTTTGTTATGAAAAGAGGGTAGTATATGAAGTTGTCAAAAAGTGCTTACTAAGTTCACATATGATTGAATTTTTGTTGCATACACAAGTATTAACTAAGTTATATGCTATTAAATATATTATAAAACATTTTTTTTCCGCTGTCAAACATTTTTTAAAAAAATCACTTAGTAATTATTGCAAATTTTTTCTCTTTATTTGTGCATTTGGCTACATTGCAAGTGAAGTTCTAAATTTTGAACTAGCTTAATAAAATAGTACAAACTAGAAAGAAAGGAATTTTACATATGTTTCACAATAAAACTAAGCGGGAAACGATAGAAGCTTTGCAAACTAACGAACAATACGGCTTAAAAATAGATAAAATACAACACATACAAAAACAATATGGCAAAAATAAGCTTTTAGAAAAGAAAGAAAAATCTTTGCTAGTCCGTTTTTTTATGCAATTTAATGATTTTATGATATTCATACTTCTAGCTGCAGGGGCTGCCAGTGCTTTTATTTCTTATTTCGCCCATGGAGAAGTTGAGCTTACAGACCCTCTAATTATTTTATTTATAGTTATAGTAAATGCAATTTTGGGTCTAAGCCAAGAAAATAGAGCACAAAAGGCTTTGAAATCTTTAAAAGATATGCAAGCACCCGAAATAGAAACTATTAGGGGTGGAAAAAGTGCAAAGATAAAAACTGAAGAATTAGTTCCTGGTGATATTATAATTCTTTACCCTGGCACTTTCGTGCCTGCAGATTGTAGAATTTTAGACTGTGCAAATTTTAAAATAGACGAAAGTGCTTTAACTGGCGAAAGTTTGCCTGCAGAAAAAAATGAAAGTGCTCCTGTTTCTTTAGAAGCCCCATTAGGCGATAGGTTAAATATGATATATTCAGGCACTAGTGTGCAAAGCGGCAGGGCAAAAGCAGTAGTAACAGCTACAGGAATGGACACAGAGTTAGGGAAAATAGCTAAGCTAATTGAAGAAGATTCCCCAAAAACTCCTCTTTCTGAGCGTTTAGAAAAAACAGGCAAGCTTCTTGCTATAGCCGCTTTATTAATTTGTGTTTTAATATTTGGGCTTGGCATTTTAGGCGGCACACCTATTTTTGATATGTTTATGACTTCTATAAGCCTTGCAGTTGCTGCTATTCCTGAGGGGCTTCCCGCAATAGTAACAATTACGCTCGCCTTAGGCGTTACTCGTATGGCTAAAAGGCGGGCTATTATTAGAAAATTGCCAGCGGTTGAAACTTTGGGTAGTGCAAGCGTAATTTGCAGTGATAAAACAGGTACACTAACCCAAAATAAAATGAAAGTAGTAGAGTTGGCAGATGAAAATGGAGCGTTGAAAACTAACGATAAAAAAAGAACTTTAATTTTAGCATATGGTGCTCTTTGTAACAATGAAGCAGACCCAACTGAAAAAGCTATAATGAATGCTTATAAACTAGCTAGTGGAAAAAAAATTGATGAAAATTATGAACTTCCTAGGCTAGGTGAAATTCCTTTTGATTCTTCAAGAAAACTTATGACAACAATGCACAAAAGTTTAAATATTACAAAAGGAGCACCAGATTTTTTGCTTGAGCTTTGCAAAGTTTCTCCTATGCAAAAAAGAAAAATATTAGAGCAAAATGAGCGTATGGCTAAAAATGCCTTGCGAGTTATAGCTGTTGCTTATAACAATGGCGGCGAACCAGAAAAAGATTTAAAATTTTTAGGGCTTATAGGTATAATAGACCCGCCAAGGAAAGAAGCGGTTGAAGCGGTGCTCACTTGCAAAGAAGCGGGTATTAAACCAGTAATGATTACTGGCGACCATGCAGTAACAGCCTCTGCAATAGCAAAAGAGCTAGGCATAGAGGGCGGCGTTATGATTGGTAAGGAATTAGAAAAGCTTTCAGATTTAGAGCTTGCAAACACTATTGAAGATTATTGTGTGTTTGCAAGGGTAAGCCCAGAAGATAAGATGAGGATAGTGAAAGCATATTCTGCAAATGGGCACACAACCGCAATGACAGGCGATGGCGTAAACGATGCACCGGCATTAAACGCGGCAGATATAGGCTGTGCAATGGGAACAGGCACAGATGTTGCAAAGGCTTCAGCAGATATGATATTAATAGACGATAATTTCGCAACTATAGTTGAAGCTATAAAAGAGGGGCGAAGTATATATAAAAACATAAAAAAGGCTATTCATTTTCTTCTAAGCAGCAACGTTGGTGAGATAATGGCTATTTTATTAGCTTTAATATTAGGCTTTCCAGCCCCGCTTTTGGCTATACATCTTCTTTGGATAAACTTAGTTACCGATTCTCTTCCCGCGATAGCACTTGGGCTTGAAAAGCCCAATAAAGATATAATGAGCGAAAAGCCTATAAAAGAAAAAAGTTTCTTTGCAAATGGGCTTTGGCTTAGAATAGTCTTAGAGGGGTTAATGATAGGAATGCTTTCTCTTTTAGCATTCATAATTGCTAGGGTATATTTTGGCGGTAATTTAAATATAGAGTTATCACGTACAATGGCATTTAGCACACTTTCAATTTCTCAGCTTTTTCATGCTTTTAATATGAGAAGCGGTAAATTTTTTGAAAATAAAGCTTTAGTAATGGCTTTTTTAGTAGGTGTTTTATTGCAATTTTCAGTAATAATGAGCCCTTTAAATCAAATTTTTAGTGTAACCGCTTTAGATTTAAACCAATGGTTGATAGTGCTAGGGTTAAGCTTTG
>WRFW01000175.1 GCA_009787435.1 Defluviitaleaceae bacterium | reverse complement strand
AACTTTAATTTTACGCTCGTTTAATTTTGAAACTTTAAGCACAAGAGTTTATATGTTTGCCGCTAACGAACAAATATTGGCTTCTGCCCCATTTTCACTCGTTATAATAATAATATGTGCGGTTTTAATAACAATATTGCAACTAGGAGATAAAGATGTATAAGCTAGAAGTTAAAAATTTAAGATTTTCATATAATGAAACTATAATTTTAGATAATTTTGCTTTGAAGTTAGAAAAAGGGGAAGTTTGCGGCTTAAAAGGGTTTAGCGGCGCAGGGAAAACGACAATTCTTAGAATAATAGCAGGCTTAGAAGTTATTAAAAATGGGCATGGGCACATTTATATAGATGGGAAAGATATAACAAATCTTCCACCTGAAAAGCGTGGAATTGGTTTTGTTTTTCAAGATTATGGTTTATTCCCGCATAGAACAGTTGAAAAAAATATCTCTTATGGTTTATTTAAATATTCCAAAGCAGAAAAAAAGCAAATAATAGATGAGATGTTAAAGTTAATAAATATGGAAGATAAAAGAAAGAGCTATCCATATGAGCTTTCAGGCGGGCAGCAGCAAAGGGTAGCTTTGGCACGCTCTTTAGCACCAAAGCCAAAATTATTATTATTAGATGAGCCTTTTAGCAATATAGATAGCGAGTTAAAAAATAGTATAAGAAAAGAGATAAAAAGAATTTTAACAGAAACCGAAGCGACTTGCATACTTTCAACGCATGATGATAATGATATTAAAGAAGTTTGCAGCAGAATGTATAGCTTGTAGCCTTTTTTTAAAATGCCCAAGCTTTGTTATACCGACGCTTTGATCTTGGCTAAGTTTCTTATAAGAATTATCAAGCTTTTTTTAAAAAATGCCCAAGCTTTGTTATACCGATGCTTTGATCTTGGCTAAGATTATTGTAAAGATTATCAAGCCTTTTTTTAAAAACACTTGACTTTTGTATAAAAAAATTATAAAATTAATTCATGGAAAAATTTAAAGTAGTATCTGAATATAAGCCTAAAGGCGACCAACCAAACGCTATTAAAGAACTTAGCGAGGGCTTTAAAAAAGGAACTAAATTTCAAACGTTATTAGGGGTTACTGGCAGTGGAAAAACATTTACAGTAGCAGGAATTATAGAAAAATTAAATAAACCAACTTTAGTTATGGCACATAATAAAACTTTAGCAGCTCAACTTTATTCTGAATTTAAAGAATTTTTCCCCGAAAATGCTGTTGAATATTTCGTTAGTTACTATGATTATTACCAGCCAGAAGCTTATGTGCCCTCTAGTGATACTTTTATTGAAAAAGATTCAGCAATTAATGAAGAAATTGACAAACTAAGACACTCTGCAACTGCTGCCCTTTTTGAACGAAGAGACGTTGTAATAATTGCTTCGGTAAGCTGCATATACGGTCTTGGAGACCCGATTGATTATAACGAACTAAGCCTTTCGCTTCGCCCGGGAATGCAAAAAGATAGAGATGAAGTGCTTAAAAAGCTAGTCGCAATACAATACAATAGAAATGATATGAACTTTACACGGGGCACTTTTAGAGTCCGTGGGGATGTTGTTGAAATTTTCCCTGCAAATTCTACAGAAAATGCTTATCGTATAGAGTTTTTTGGTGATGAAATAGAAAAAATATCTCTTTTTAATGCTTTAACTGGCGAAGTTTTAGCTATTTCCAAACATATGATTATTTTCCCAGCAAGCCACTATGTTACTAGTGTAGATAAAATGAAAGCTGCTATAAGGCGTATCCAAAGCGAACTTGATACTCGCCTTGCAGAGCTAAAAGAAGAAGATAAGCTTGTAGAAGCCCAACGCCTATTGCAACGAACTAATTATGACATTGAAATGATGATTGAAATGGGATTTTGCTCTGGCATTGAAAACTATTCTAGGCATTTAAGCGGAAGAGATGCAGGCGAAACACCACACACATTAATTGATTATTTCCCCGATGATTTTTTAATAGTAGTAGATGAAAGCCACGTTACTATTCCGCAAGTTGGCGGTATGTATAAAGGGGATAGGTCTCGGAAGATGAATCTAGTTGATTATGGCTTTAGGCTTCCCTCTGCTTTAGATAATAGACCTTTGCAATTTGAAGAATTTGAAAAAAAAATAAACCAAATGCTATTTGTTTCTGCTACACCATCTCGCTATGAAGCTGAAAAAGCTGAAAAAATAGTAGAGCAAATAATAAGACCAACAGGGCTTTTAGACCCTACTATAGAAATTCACCCTGTTTCTGGGCAAATAGATGATTTGATAGGCGAAATAAATAAAACTACTGCCAAAAAAGAAAAAGTGTTAGTAACAACTTTAACAAAAAAAATGGCAGAAGATTTAACAAAATATTTAAAAGAAAATGGAATACGTGTTGAGTATCTCCATTCAGATATTCAAACGATAGAAAGGCTTGAAATAATACGTGATTTAAGATTAGATAAATTTGATGTGTTAGTTGGCATAAACTTACTTCGTGAAGGACTAGACATACCAGAAGTTAGCTTAGTTGCTATATTAGATGCAGATAAAGAGGGTTTTCTTCGCAATGAAAGTTCTTTAATACAAACTATTGGGCGTTCGGCTAGAAACGCAAATGGGCGTGTAATAATGTATGCAGATTCTATTACAAAATCTATGCAAAAAGCGATAACAGAAACTGAAAGAAGAAGAACCTTACAAGAAGAATACAATGAAAAACACAAAATTGTGCCTAAAACGATAAATAAAAAAGTGCATGATATAGTTCAAAGCTCAGAAAAAGTTGAAGAAAAGAAGAAAAACACATTAGAAAAAGATTATGAATCGATGACAGACAAAGAACGTGCTGAGCATATAGCAAATTTAGAAAGAGATATGAAAAAAGCGGCTCTTAATTTAGAATTTGAGAAAGCGGCAAAGCTTCGTGATGAATTAAATCTTTTTAAATAATTGAGCACCTCTAAAAACCGATAAGTTTTTTGAAATGTGCGTTAAAGACAGCCATTCTTTGGGCTATCTTAGGTGAACTAAAAACGACCAAAAGGAGTTTTAGAGATGCCCAATTAATTTTTAGTGTGAGTAAATTTAGACAAAGAAGACGAGGTGAAGAGTTTTTATGACACTAGCAACTAACCAAGAAAATATAAAACAACCCTTTGTGTTTGAAACAAATAAAAAAGTATATTCAATAGAAGAAGCCATTTATTACGTATATACGATTAAAAAAGAAAATCCAGCTATAGTTTTTGAATATTTAAACAACCGATTTATAGACTGGGTTAAAAATGTATTAAAACAACCTTTTTTAGCTTCCAAGTTAGAAGAAGCCAAAAATTTGGAAGAAGCAGATAAATTAGAAAAATATCTCTCTTTAATACCTTTTATTAAACCTGAAGAGATTAACAACTTTATCAAAGTAGTCCGCAGTTGGAATAAAACTAACGCACACAAAATTGAAAATAACAAAGCGATAAATTATAGTATAAAAGGCAATTTAGAAGAAGCACAAATTTTATTTGAAGAAGCCTTAAAAAAAGACCCTGAAAATGAAACTATTATGCTAAATCTTGCTTCTGTGTTCATTCAAAAAGAAGAATATGAAACAGCATTTAAATATTTAAATAAAGCTGAAAATGGCAAAGAAAATGCAGATGCAGATTTTTTTTACGGGCAAATATCGGCAGCTAAAGGCAACTATGAAACAGCCATTGACTATTTTGAAAATGCAATAAATTTAAAATATGAACCAAACTATTTTTATGAGCTTAGCAATGCTTTTGCAGAAACTAGAAGATATGAAAATGCTCTTAAAGTTTTGGAACTAATCCGCCACAAAGACGCTAGATTTTTTAGAGAACAAGCTAAAATATATTCCTATACAGATTTACCTTTTGCTATATTGGCAATTGAAAATGCAATAAAAATTGAACAATCTATAGAAAATTTTACTCTTTTAGCTAAATATTATAGAAAAAATAGAGACCTTGATAATGCCCGCCTTGCAATAATTAAGGCATTAAGTATTGATAATACAAATATAGAAACCCAAATTGAAGAAGCAAAAATAAGAAAAGCTTTGGGCGATCTAGGGCAATACCAAAAAACTATGGAAAATGTTTTAAAGAAAGCAAAAGAAAATTTTAGAGTAAAGTTATACGGTGAAACGGGAGAAATAAAAAATGATTAAAGAAGAACTCAAACCTGAAAATGAGCTTTTGGAAGCGACCCTTAAAAATAAATTTTTAGAAGTATCTTTTATAAACTATGGTGCAAGAATTACTTCAATAAAAATGCCCGATAAAAATGGGAACATACATAACATAGTTTTAACTGCTGAAGAGACTAACAATTTTAAAAATATTGAAACTAATCTTAGCAATAATGTAAAAGAAAATTATAATGCTCAAAATTTAAAAGGCTGGACTAAAGATAGAAGTTTTACAAATGCAATTTGTGGACCTTTAGCGGGTCGTTATTTAATAGATGGCGAAATTATTTTACACGGTGGCAAAGAAGCTTTAAGCGATGTATATTGGGAACTTTCTAAACACGAAGATAGTGTTACTTTTAAACACAAAAATTTTAAAGTGATATACACTTTAAAAAATAATGAACTTATAGTTAGTTATGAAGCAGCAACAGAATTTGTTAATTTAACACAACACGCTTATTTTAATTTAAGCGGCACAGGCGAGAAAATTGAAAGCCATATTTTACAACTTCCAAGCAGTGCTTATTGGGAACTAGATAAAAATTCTTTGCCAACACAATTAATAAACTTTGATGACTATACAGAAGTTAAAAATGATTATACTAACGAAAATTTAAATAAAGAAGAAACAAGTGATGCAAACCATAGGGCTTGGGATTTTAGAAAGCCTAGAAATTTAAGTTTTGGAATAGATAACCCATTTATTTTAGAAGAGAGTGAACTTATACTTAGCCACCCAAATGGTAGAATGCTTACTATTAAAACAGACCAACCGGCAGTGGTCGTTTATACCGGGAATAATATGCCGGAAGAAGTTAGGCACACTGCGGTTTGTTTAGAAACGCAATATGTGCCTAATGATTTGGAAAAAGCAAAGGTAAAAAAAGGAGAAAGTTATAAGCAAGAAACGATATTTAAATTTGACATTTTGAACTAGAGCTTATCAAATAGTGTAGTATATGCTCATAATTTAGAAAGCTGTGGATAAAATTATTCACTATCTATTAGACTATTTTAAAGCTAAGCTAAACTAAATCTACCAAACAGGAGAATAAAGCATGACAGACATAATGAAAAAAAATATAAAATTTGCGGAATCTTTAAAAGGCAGCGTAATAATGGACGTGCAAACGCCAGAGCAAGCAAAAATTGCTGAGAAAGCTGGTGCTTGTGCTGTAATGGCTCTTGAAAGGATACCGGCAGATATTAGAGTAATAGGCGGTGTTTCTCGTATGAGCGACCCTGCAATGATTAAAGAGATTAAAAAAGCGGTTGATATTCCAGTAATGGCAAAATGCCGCATAGGGCACATAGTGGAAGCTCGCATTTTGGAAGCGATAAATATTGATTTTATAGATGAAAGTGAAGTTTTAAGCCCAGCAGATAGCACATATCACATAAATAAAACTGAATTTAAATCACCTTTTGTGTGTGGTGCTAAAGATTTAGGTGAAGCACTAAGAAGAATTGCTGAGGGGGCTTCAATGATTCGCACAAAAGGCGAAGCAGGCACAGGCGATGTTGTACAGGCAGTACGCCATATGCGTGCTATTATGGCTGAACTTAGGCGTGTTTCAAATATGGACAAAGATGAGCTTTTCAATGAAGCAAAAGAAATGAAAGTTCCTTATAGGCTTCTTAAAAAAGTGGCTGAAACAGGCAAAATGCCAGTTCCAAACTTTTCAGCGGGCGGTGTTGCAACCCCTGCCGATGCTGCATTAATGGTACAATTAGGGGCAGAGGGCGTTTTCGTTGGCAGTGGAATTTTTAAATCGGGAGACCCTGAAAAGCGTGCAGCTGCAATAGTTAAAGCTGTTAAAAATTATAATGATTTTGAACTGATAGCTAGTCTCTCAGAAAATTTAGGCGAAGCTATGGTCGGTATAAATGAAGATGAGATAAAAATTTTAATGGCAAATAGAAGCAGCAGTTAGCTT
Source organism: Defluviitaleaceae bacterium (assembly GCA_009787435.1). Lineage (GTDB taxonomy): Bacteria > Bacillota > Clostridia > Lachnospirales > UBA5962 > WRFW01. The sequence goes on along the minus strand of WRFW01000175.1, from coordinate 3,435 downwards.
TTGATTAAATTTAACAATAAAATCATTATATAGCTATCGAACAATTTTAGCCAATTGTGAGAAGCTATATAGTCGTTTTTTATGCTTAAAAATACTGCAAATATCTTAGTAAAAATTTAAAAAAAGTGTAATTATAGTCGCTAACAATTAAGCGTTAGCTAAAATTACACTTTTTTCAAAAACAACTATTTAACTACTATATTAACTATTTTCCCTTGTATATAAATCTCTTTCACTATGCTAACACTTTCTAGCTTATCTTCCAAAAGTTTTTTAGCTTTTTCTATAACAACTTCTTTCTGCTCATCTTTTGATACGTTTAAAGTTGCTCTTAATTTCCCGTTTATTTGCAATGCTATTTCTATAAAATTATCTATAGTTTTTTCTTCATCATAAACTGGCCAATTTTGCTTGAACAACTCAGAGCTTTCAAATTTTTCCCAAAGCTCACTTGCTATAAAAGGTGCAAATGGAGCAAGCAATATTATAAAAGTTTTTGACACTTCTTCTGAAATACCAGAGCTTAAATGATTTGAATATTCCATAAATTTTGATATAGCTGTGTTAAATGAAAAATCTTCCATGCGAAGTGTTATATCTTTTATTAATTTATGGCGTGTTTTTTCAAGGTCTTCATTGTGGGGAATAATATTTTCTGAAACTAACCTATAAAAACGGCTTAAAAAGCGGTATACGCCCTCTATTCCTGCATCGTCCCACTCGGTGTCTATTTCTGCCGGGGCAACGAAAAGCTCATACATACGAAGAGTGTCTCTTCCGTATTTTTCTATAACATCATCTGGGCTTACTACATTCCCTAGTGATTTACTCATTTTTTGCCCTTTATAATTAAGCATACCTTGGTTAAATAACTTTTTAAAAGGCTCTTCAAAATGAACTGCCCCTATATCATAAAGGAATTTAGTATAAAATCTAGCATATAAAAGGTGCAAAACAGCATGCTCTATACCACCTATATACATATCTACAGGCAATGCTTTAAGTGCTTCTTTGCTTGCAAGCTCGTTATCATTGTGTGGGTCAACATATCTTAAGAAATACCAAGAAGAGCCCGCCCATTGCGGCATTGTATTTGTTTCTCTTTTTGCAGGCTTAGAGCAGTTAGGGCACTCACAATTCACAAATTCTTCTATATTTGCAAGTGGAGATTCTCCTGTGTCTGTCGGTTCATAATGCTCTGTGTGTGGCAATCTTATAGGAAGCTGCTCATAAGGAACCGGAACTGTTCCACACTCTTTACAGTGAACTAACGGAATTGGTTCTCCCCAATAGCGTTGGCGGGAAAATACCCAATCGCGAAGTTTATAGCTTATTTTTTCTTCACCAACCCCTTTTTCTTTAAGCATTTGTATTGCTTCTTCTATTGATTTATTATATTCAAGTTCTTTAATAGGCAAATTATGCTTTATGGCAAATTCACTGTCTCTCTCATCATCGGAGGGGACCCCCATAATGGCACCTGTTCCATATTCAATTAAAACATAATCGGCTGTGTATACGTCTATTTTTTCGTTAGTAATAGGATTTATAGCTGTTAAACCTGTGAAAACACCTGTCTTTTCTTTTTCAGCCATACGTTCTATATTTGATTTATTAGCAGTCTTTTTAATGTAGTTTTTCACTTCTTCGTTATCTATGTTTTTTAAAATATCATGCTCTGGTGCTAAAACTAAAAAAGTTGCACCAAATATTGTATCTGGGCGGGTTGTGAAAACTGTTAGTTCTTTGCCGTTGCTTAAATTAAACTTTATATGGGCACCGTGGCTTTTCCCTATCCACTCTTTTTGCATTTTTTTAACTTTTTCTGGCCAATCTAAAGTGTCTAAATCTTCTAAAAGCCTATCTGCATATTTTGTTATTTTTAACATCCACTGCCTTAGAAGCTTTTTAGTAGTTTCATTGCCGCATCTATCACAAACACCGCCTGTAACTTCTTCATTAGCTTTAACTACTTTACAAGAAGAGCACCAATTAAGGGGCATTTCTTTTTCATATGCAAGCCCCTCTTCAAACATTTTTAAAAATATCCATTGCGTCCATTTATAAAAGCTAGGGTCTGTAGTGTTTACGCTATTTTCCCAATTGTAAGTTGCACCTATATCTTCTAATTGCCTTTTATAGTTTTCAATGCTAGTTTTTGTAACTTCTTCTGGGTGTATTTTAGATTTTATAGCAAAATTTTCAGTTGGCAAGCCGAAAGCGTCAAAACCCATTGGATGAAGCACATCATACCCTTGCAAAGTTTTATAGCGTGCGATTACATCACTAAGAACATAGCCACGCCAATGCCCAACATGAAGCCCAGAAGCGGATGGGTATGGGAACATATCTAAACAGTAATATTTAGGGGCATTTGCACTCGGCTTAGGGTTTAAAGAATGCTTCCATTTTTCTTCTATTTTTTTGTAGTTATACATTTGTAAATCTCCCCTGTTATTCGTTGTTGTCTTTCGTTTCTTCAAATGTCTCTTATCCCTACAAACCATTCATGCACATTTTGAAAAGGGTTTGTTGGGCTTGGTCTTATATTCCCTCTTAGTTCTTCTCTATTAGTTAATAAAATATGATTTCTAAAACCTATAGCTACCATAGGTATTTGGGTATTTATGTGTCTTTGAAGCTCATAAATTGATAAAGAGGGGGCAGTATATGAAAAAACATTCATAAAACCTGCACTAAAATTATTTGAAAGCTGAGTGCCTGCAAATAAAATATCAAAATTGCCAGCTTGCACTTCTTCATAAAATTCATTAAATGGGAGAGCCATAAAATTAACTTGTATACCTAGCTGCTCTAAATTATTTCGCAAGCTGTTAGCTAAGGATAGTCTCTCGGTGTTTTCAGTATTAACTAAAATACGTAACATAAAAGGAATGAAAATATCAAGCGAGTTACCTAATAAATCATTTTCTACCGAAAAACCAACTTCTATTAACTCTTCAAAAGCTCTATTTAAATCGTTTTCTCTTAAAAACCCTTCTACATAATGCCTAGAATTTGGATGCACAAAAGAGCTTGACCGTGTAATTTGCCCTATATAAACATTATAAAGTGCGTTAAAAGGAAAAGCAAGCGTTATCGCTTCTCTAACACGAACATCAGAAAAATGTGGATTAGAAGTGTTAAATGCGAAAAAATCTAACTCGTAAGTAAATATGGGCGAAGTATTAAAAGGAGTTATACTTATGCCGTATTTTGCAAGTTCAGACATATTAGTAGTTAAAGCGGTTACAACGTTTCCTAGAAAAGCGTTGAAATCGGTTTCCCTATCTGGTGAAATTACTATATTCACATAAGAAAGGTATACATTATATCTAAAATTAGGGTTGCGTGTTAAAATTATATTTCTGCCTGTTTGTTCTTTAAATTTAAATGGACCAGAGCCAACAGGGGCAAGCGAAGCGGCATTCATAC
>WRFW01000174.1 GCA_009787435.1 Defluviitaleaceae bacterium | reverse complement strand
TGCCTTGGTGGAAAGTTTTACTTACCCAATTTTTAAACATAGCTGGTCTTGGACCTATATTTGGTGCTATTCTCGGTGCTATGTTTGGTCCGGTTGCATTTTTATGGATAACTTTCGGTACCCTTTTAGTAGGTGGTGTTCATGATGTGCTTTCTGGCTATGTTTCTCTAAAGCATAATGGTATGTCTATCTCAGAACTTGTAGGCTTTTATTTAGGCAAAAATGCACGTACGGTAATGCGTATATTCTCTTTTGTATTATTAATGCTCGTTGCTGTTGTTTTCACATTAGCACCTGCAGACTGGCTACAAAGCAGAATGCCTTTAGGAACTGCCGATAGCTCACTAATTTGGATGTTAATTTTAATGGGTTATTTCATACTAGCTACAATTTTACCTATAAACGCTTTAATATCTAAAATTTTCCCTCTACTGTCGGCTTCTATGATATTTATGGCAGTTTTGCTTTTAATTGGTGTTTTTATAGGTGTGTTTAATGGCACTGTTCAAATGGTAGAATTTACTTTTAATTTCCCACACGCTGGGGGCTTATCTCCATTCCCATTCCTTTTCATTACTATAGCTTGTGGGGCAGTTTCAGGCTTCCATGCTACAAAATCACCTATGATGGCTCGTTGTTTAAAGAAAGAAAGCGAAACACAGCGTGTGTTTTATGGTGCAATGGTTATTGAAGGTATAGTTGCTCTAGTATGGGCGGCAGCGGCTATGGCGGTTCTTGGTGATAGATTTTTACTAGGTGAAACTGTCGGTGCAATGGGCGGCCCTGGTGGTGTTGTTAACTCATTATCAGACTATTTATTAGGCGGCTGGGGTATTATTTTAGTTATTATTGCTATTATTATAGTGCCAGTAACGAGTGCCGATACTACTTTCCGTAGCATTCGTCTTTTAATTTCAGATGCTTTTAAAATAAACCAAACTAGCTTAAAATCACGTTTGATAGTTTCTATACCTATATTTGCTATAGCTTTTGCAATATCTTTTGTAGATTTTGATGTTATATGGCGTTACTTTGCATGGTCTAACCAAACATTAGCTGCTATGGCTCTTTGGACTGGTGCTGCATTTTTAGCAACAAATAAAAAATTCCACTGGATAGCTTCTTTACCAGCAGCATTTATGAGCTTCGTTTCAATTTCTTATATATTGCAAGCACCAGATGAGGGCTTCGGTTTACCAGCAGGCATTAGTAACACAGCAGGAATTATAGCCGCTTTAGTTCTATTTATATTGTTCATATTCGTTCCACACAAACAGAGAATAGGAACAGACGGGGTTGCTACTAAATCTACTGCTAATTAATAGTTTATATAAATTGAAGATTACGTTAGCTGTTTATGGCTAAAAAGTGATAGATAAAACCTTAACTAGCTAATTAACTTATTTAACACAAAAAGAACCCATTCACACAAAAAAAGAATAAGCATAATATGTACTAACTATGTATTTTAAAATGGCGGTGGCTCAAACACTAACCTAATTTATAAATACTAATTTAAGATAGCATATTTTAAACTTATAATTTTTTGGAGAGGTGATTATATGGGTTCTTTTTTTATTTTGGGCGGAAATAAAATAAATGGCGAAATTTCTATCGGTGGTGCTAAAAATGCCGCTTTACCCATACTTGCAGCGTGCATATTAATTGATGGGGAAAAGACTATTAAAAATGTGCCTAATATTTCAGATGTTCGTGTTGCTGTTGATATTTTGCGAGATTTAGGGCTTAAAGTTTTGCACGAAAAAAACACTGTTACTATTTCTGGAAAAATATCAAAAAATACTATTTCTAAAAAATATTCAGAAAAAATGCGAAGCTCTATAACGTTTTTAGGTGCAATTCTCGGAAAATTAGGCGAGGGTGAATGCTATTTTCCGGGTGGCTGCCCACTCGGTGAAAGACCAATAGAATTACACAAAAAAGGCTTTTTGGAACTCGGTTTTGAAGTTATAGAAGAAACTGAAAAACTAATATGTAAAAATAAAAATGATAATAAAAGTCGCATTGGTGCTAATATTTTTCTTGATTTTCCAAGCGTCGGTGCAACACAAAATATAATCTTAGCTTCAGTATATGCAAAAGGGAGCACAATAATTACAAATGCAGCAAAAGAACCGGAAATAGTAGATATGGTTAATTTTTTGAACGCTTGCGGGGCAAGAATTAAAGGAGCTGGCACAGATGAAGTGATAATTGAGGGGGTGGCAGAAAACTCTTTAAAAGGGTGTGAATATATAGTAATGCCAGATAGAATAATTGCAGGCACTTATATGGCGGCGGCGGCAATTACAAATGGAAGTTTAATTTTAAAAGATGTTTACCCTTATGATGTATATCCAATTAAAGAAAAGTTTATAAATATGGGTATAGCTGTAACGATAAACAAAAATAGTATAGCTATAAACGCTGAAAAACCGATAAGAAAAGTTAAAATAAGAACGGGAACACACCCGGGCTTTCCAACAGATATGCAAGCCCAAACAATGGCTTTATTAACACAAGCAGAGGGAACAAGCGAGATAGAAGAAAATATATTTGAAGCTAGAGACAAACACGTGAAAGAACTTATTAAAATGGGAGCAAATATAACTAGCATGCTTAATGGCCGCCATTTTATAATTAAAGGAAAAGCTAATTTAAAAGGAACAAAAGTATTAGCAGAAGATTTAAGGGGCGGTGCTTCGCTAGTTATAGCGGCATTAGCAGCAGAGGGAAAAACAGAAATAAAAGGGATAGAGCATATAGAGCGTGGCTATGAAAATATAGTTGGTGATTTAAACAAAGTTGGTGCTAATATTCGCTTTATAAATTAATATATTTACCCAACACTTTTTATAAATAAACGACAAAATTGCACAAACCTAATAAGGTTCGTGCCTTTTTTTATTGTAAAAAATTTAATTTTCTTTTGACAGGTTAGCAAGAATGTGATATAATTATTGTTATAAAAAACGGGAGTGGCTAAATTGCATCCAGACTTAGTTGCTGCCTAAAAAATATCCAATTCTAAAGGAGGAAATATGGCAATAAAAAATTCAATGCGTTTAGGAGCATTTTCACTAGCCCTAACATTTCTATCTGTGCCAATTTATAGCACAGAAGTTAGAGCAGATGAGCCACACGCTTGGCACGTTGATACCCCTGCTTATTTTGCAGATGCTGAGCAAACAAATGGTGAGCGTCAGTTAATATTTGATATGGCAACATATGAATATGTACAGACAGACGGGGTAACTAATTTTAACAATTCTACTTACTTAAGTGCTTCTGGAAGCCCTGTTATAACCCGTGCAAACGGAAGTTTACAATTAACAGACCGCTCTGAAAATTGGCACACTATAGATGTGAACTTAGCTAATTTAAGCTTAGGCTCTACTTATCTTTTCACAGCAACAGGAACAGCCGAGCCAGGTATGCAAATAGGTTTCCACCGCTCTGAATCGCCTTGGAATTTTGTATCAAATTCTATGGTAAATACAGCGGATGATGGCACTTGGGCAATAGAGGGCATTATTGATTACCCTATAAACCCTTTTATGCCTGCTATGCGTATACAAACTAATAACGCTGAAACAGCTGAATTTAATATAGAAACAATCCGAGTTTATAGAATAAGTACAGCAGATTTAGTATTTGAAAGCATACTTGAGATAAACACAGATAACTTTTCAAACTATGCTAATTATTTAATAGCAGGTGCCCAAATGGAGGGCACTATTACTAGCCAAGGGTTTAGACTTGAAAATGTTACAGGCGATTATACTTCAGGAAATGGTAACTATCTTCGCTTAAACTTACCAAATCCTATACTACCTGCTACAAACCTTAGAATTTCTTGGGATGTGTATGTTCCATCTTCTGAAAACTTAGGCGAAAGAGTGATAGTAGGCCCTGGGCTCGTTATAAATTCAAACTTTGGGCAAGCACCCTCTCAACCAACTAACGATATAGATTTAAATAGAGAAATACAAATGGATGAATGGGTAACCACTTCTATAGAGTTTATGGTTAGCCATGAAGTTGGAGACGTTGCTGAGCATTTAATTTTCCGTTTTAGAGTAAACGAAGCTGAAAGACAGCCGTCTGTACTATATATAAACAACATTAATATAGAATATGGGGGGGAAGCCGATTTTGTGGAACCGCAATGGGATTTAACACTTCAATCACTTGCTGAAGCTTTTGAGCCATTTTTCACATTTGGTAATATTTATCCAACACATGCGATAATGAACCAATTTGATACTCGCGAAGCTTTTCTTCACCACTTTAACGCTGTTACTGCTGAAAACTGGCACAAGCCAGACCACTTGGCAGGCCCAGCTGGTTTAACTACCCGCCCATCTGCTGAAGATTTTAACTTTGATTCTGCAGATGCTATAGTAAATTTTGCAATTGAAAACGACCTTAAATTAATAGGGCATGCTTTTGTATGGCACAGCCAAACACCGGCATGGCTATTTGGTGCAGAGGGTAACAGGCTCACGAGACAAGAAGCAAGAGACAATATGGAATTTTATATACGTACACTTTCTGAGCACTTTACTAGCCAAGGAACTATAAATGCTTTCCATTCTTGGGACGTAGTTAACGAAGTTATTGCTTCTGGCGGCGGTGATTGGGGTGCAGATTTAGAAGACTGGAATGGCGGCGACTGGCGTACACAAATGAGAACTAATTCTGGCTGGTGGGAAGCTTATTCAAATAACCCAAACCCACAAGAGGGAGAACACCCATCAGACTTTGTTTATGATGCTTTTGTATTTGCCCGCAGATACTTCCCTAATTCAATACTTTACTACAACGACTATAACGAAGAAATACCAGCTAAAAGAAACGCTATAGCCCAAATGGTAGAGCAGCTTAACGAACGTTGGGCACATGATAGCGAAAATAACCCAGAAGCTGTGCCAGTTGGTCAGCTTTATAACGGGCGTTTACTAATTGAGGGTATAGGGCTTCAAAGCCACTTTCATTATCCTATGGGAGGTTGGAGCACTAATTTTAACAACATACGCCCTGCTTTAGAGCGTTTTGCCGCAACTGGCACAATACTCGCAATTACAGAATTAGATATAACTATGGGAGCACACGGCCAAGGTGCAACAGCATTTCAAAACTTACCTGAAGAATATGCACAAAGGCAAGCCGAAGTGTTTGCTAGACTTTTTGAATACTATTTAGAGTTTGCAGACTATATAGAACGTGTTTCTATATGGGGGCTTGCAGATAACCAATCTTGGAGAGCAGCAGGGCACCCAGTTTTATTTGACTCTTATTTTAATGCAAAGCCTGCATTTTTTGCAATATTAGATACGGTAAATAGTTGGAGTGGTGCAACGCCTGCTGTTAATATTTCTGAAGAGCAAGAGTTAAGACAAGTGAGAGTTTCTTATGGCGAAGCAACTTTAACGAACATACAAACAGGTGCAGCTTTAAATATGGGGACAGAAGTTATAAGCATTGAAAATGAACTATTTGTTCCTGTTCGCCCTATAGCTGAAGAACTTGGTTTTATAGTAGAATGGGAAGAATTAACTAGAACAGTTTCAATTTACTTTAATTCAAATTATGAAGTTAGTTTTTATGCACAAAATGTAATAAATAACCGTGCCTTAGCGTCTATAGATTTATTTACAAATTTAGGGGTTCAAGTAACGATAGATGGTAACGTGATTGAATTTATAAAATAGAGCATCTCTTTAGTGCCCTAATATAGCTTAAAAATTATTTAAAAAAACAGAAACAAATAATTTGATAGCTATATTGAGCCGCATAAACCAAAAAGAGCCTTTGGGCTCTTTTTTTTAACACTTAAGAATTAAAACGCATATAAAGCAAATAATATGTTGTGTAATGTTCTACTGCCAAGCAAACTTTATGGTATTTTTTTTAATATTTCTATTGAAAAAAGTTTGTAAATGGGTTATAATTAGTTATAGCGTTTTGGAACGCCAAAGGGTGATAGTAGAAAATACTATTTTCAAAATTACCTAACATATGAAAGGAGAGACAAACAATGAAAAAATTAGATGTAGCGGATGTAGTAGAAGATTACAAAAAATATTTCAAAAAGAAAAGCTGTGGCAGTTCTTGCCTTAAAATAACCTTTATATTTGTTATTTTGGCAGCTATAGCGGGGGCTATTGCTTTCTATGTAATCAAAAACAGAGTAGAAATAGACTACTATGAAGATGATGATTACGATTTTGATATAGATGATTCTATATATGCAGAAGAAGATGAATTTGTAGACTAATAAACTTCATTATTCATATTTTGAAAAACGCCTATGCTAAAATACATAGGCGTTTTTATGGGAGCTAAAGTGAAAAAACAAATTTTTACAAAAAAACTTTTAAGAGAATATGCAGAAATAACATTAGGCGTTGTGCTAATGTCTATAGCTATTCAACTCTTTTTTGTTTCTCACAACCTTGTAACGGGTGGCATTTCAGGGCTTGGAATTATTTTTTATAGCATATGGCAAATACCGCTAGGCTTAACTACTTTAATCTTCAATGTGCCTTTATTTTTACTTAGCTTTAAAATGATGGGGATAGATATTTTCATAAAAAGCCTATATACTATGCTAATCTTTGCATTATTTTTAGAATTAGCAACATTTATTCCAAATATAAACCCTAGTATATTTTTATCTGTAACTATCGGAAGTGCCACAGTAGGGCTTGGTACTGCTTTAATAATTAGAAACAATGCCACTTCTGGCGGTACTGTTTTAATAGCTAGGCTTTTAGAAAAAGTATTTGGTCGCTTTAAAATAACTACTTGGATTCTAATGGCTGATATGGTAGTTATTTTAACAGGTATGTATGTTTTTAGCATAATAAACACTTTATACGCTATTTTGTGTATATTTGTATTTACAAAAGTGGCAGACATAGCATCTACAGGGGCACAAAATTCTAAAGCTATGTACGTTTTTTCAAATAAATCGGAAGAAGTAGCACAAGCTATGCTAAAACATATAGATCGCGGTATAACTTCCATTCCTTCAAAAGGCGTTTACACTGGAGAAGATAGAGATTTATTACTATGCGTTATGAGTAACAAAGAATTAATACAAGCAAAAGGAATAGTTCACGAAGTAGACAGCAAAGCGTTTATAGTAATAACCTCAGCACATGAAGTTTTTGGTGAAGGTTTTAAACCTTTGGCAGAATAAAAATTATATAGCTGTTTGAGTTATCGCCTCTCATGAATAAAAGCTATAATAGATGTGTGGTAATATATTTAAAAAAAAAGAAAAGCCATAAAAGGCTTTTTCTTTTTTTTATTCTACTTCCACTACTAAATCTATCTCTACTGTTGCATCTCTAGGAAGTTGGTTTGTGCCTAAAGCTGAGCGTGCATGGCTGCCAATTTCTTGCCCAAAAACTTCTACAAAAAATTCACTAGCACCATTTGCAACTTCTGGCTGCCCATCAAAACCTACTACACTCGCTATAAAAACTTGTAATTTTAAAATACTTTTAACTTTATCTAAACTGCCGATATGCTCATTAATTGCTGCTAATGCATTTATAGCACAAATCTTTGCAGCAACTGAGCCTTCTTCAGCAGTTCTCTCACCACCAACTTTGCCTGTATATTGCAATTTGCCATCTACCATTGGTAATTGACCAGAAAGATAAAGAGTATTTCCAGATTGCTTAACCGGTACATATGCCGCCACCGGCTTTGGAGCTTTAGGAAGAGTTATACCTAATTCTTGCAATTTTTGTTCTATTTTCATAATAATAGTTCTCCTTTTTATCATTTGATTATTTTTTTAAATCACTCACTAATAATATAAATTTTTAATTTTTTTGAACTTATAAACAAATTACTAAAAAATCTCTAAAAGAACAGCCCTTAAATTAGCAACATCAATAGCTAAAAGCAATTCATATTCAAGCACTTGATTACCACTATATTCTTTTTCAAACTTTCCAAGCTCTTCTGGAAGCAAAGTTTTTAAGTTTCCCAAAAAATTTTTCAAAGGCAGATTTTCGCCATAGGCTTTAAAAAATTCCTCTTCTGAAATGGCAACAGCTAGCTCTATATTTGTAAAATAATCGCCTAGCTCTTTAGAAAGCATAAAAGATAACTTGCTCTCAAAAAAATTCTGAGAATTACTATTAACGAGTTCATAAGCATTTAAAGATGCAGATATTTTAATATTTAATGCTCTGCCATCATCTATAAAGCTTCCAACATACTCTTTTGCAGAATAAGTTATTTTTTTCACTTCATCTACATAAAAGCTTTGTAATTCATCATAATCCATTAAAAGCTTTATAGTATCTTCAATTACTGCATAGCCATCTTTCCTTTTTTTTATGAAGATACCCTTTTCTTCTTCACTTATAATAGGAGTTAGCAAAACACCATTTTCATATTTATTTATAAGTTCCTCTAAATCTGAAAATTTTGATATTATAATAGGCTCTTGTGTATGTGCTTTTAAAAAAGCATTTTCACTAACAGAGTTGTAAAAGCTATCAATTTTGCCAGTTAGCACACTTCTATTATCTTTTCGATGCCAGCCATATAAATTGATTAGATAATCATAACCATTTTGCTTTAAATAATCATAAATGGCGTTTAAGTCTATCTTTATATCTAATTCGTCTATATCTCTAACGTTTTTTATGTTTAATTTTAAAACTGGCTCTAAGTTAAATAAAAAAGCATACACTACTTGAGTTGGAGCACCGTAAAAATATCTATGTGCAATATCGTATACTGTGCCTTGCAACCTTTCGTATCTTTTTTGCAAAAGCTCACTATAAATATCCATTTCAAGCTGAACTATCTTTCGTAAATAGAAAGGTTTTCTTATAGTTTCTTTATACTCTTTGTATAAGTAGTAGTTGTTCATAGCAATAATTCTCCTATTAATTGGGCATCTCTAAAAACTCTCTTCGGTCGTTTTTAGCTTACCCAAGATAGCCCCAAAAGCGAGCTATCTTTAACGCACCTTTTAAAAACTTAGCAGTTTTTAGAGGCACTCAATTGCTAAATGGTGTTATAAAAAATATGTTTAGACGAGGAGAACAATGAAGAGGTGAGGGAGTATACGATTGTACATGACCGAACCTCTAAAGTGGTTCAACGAAGTATTAACATATTTTTTAAACACTATTAGAATAATATGTGCGGATTTTCTAACTGCATAGTCAAAATATGGTGATTAGCTTTCATATTTCTCAAACTTTCTTCTAAGCGAAGAAGATTTGCAGCCGCTCTGTCTATATCTATCCTAGTAATTTGCCCTGCTAAAAATTGCTCTTCCATTAATTCTAAATTCATTTCCAAAAGCTCTATTTGCAAATATAAACCTTCTATGTTTAATTCTAGCTGGCGTATGTTTGTATAAATATCACGAACGCGGTTTTCAGAATTTTCACGCTCCACAGTTACATTTCTTTCAGCTTGTGTAAGCTCTATCTCTAATTCTCGCCTAGTTACCTGCCCTGGTATTATCTCTCCAGTTACTGGGTTTAGCTGGTTGCTAGT
>WRFW01000173.1 GCA_009787435.1 Defluviitaleaceae bacterium | reverse complement strand
CTAGGCTCCGATGGCACAGATGGGCCAACAGATGCAGCAGGGGCAGTTGTTAATGGTTCAACTGTTTCTCAGTTAAAAGAGAAAAATATAGATGTTGCTGAAGTTATTAAAAATAATGATAGCTATGAAGCTTTAAAGCAAGTAGACTCTTTAATATTTACAGGCCCAACTGGCACAAACGTTAATGATGTTTGCGTAATATTAATAGATTAATCCATCTATGTTAGTAAAATTAAAAAGAACCCTTTGGGGTTCTTTTTTAGATTTCTCTTAAGCGTCGCATTTAGCCATAATTATTCTATCTTCATTAATTTCAAACTGTATATGGTCGCCATTTTGGAAAAATAATTTTTCACGAATTTCACTTTTTATATGAACTCTTCCTAGCTCATCAATTTGGCACACCGAGCAATTTTTATCTTCAAAATTTACGCTTTTTTCTGTTTTAGTTAAAATTATTTTATCGCTTTCAATATAAAGTTCAACGTTTGTACCTGCTGAATAGCCAAATTCAAGCCTTTCGGTTGGCAATTTTATTAGCCCTAATTCATTTAGTTTCTCTGTTTTCATTATGTTAATTTCTCCCTCTGTTTTTATTTTATATTATGATTTCAATTTGTTGGTAAATTCAATGCAGTTAAAAAATTAGTTTCATTTTTTTCACGTTTTAAATTTATTCACATAAAAATCTTACCACAAACTTATGAAAATAGAAAACTTTCTAACGACAAAGGCGAAAAACAAATAAGGAAGCTTTAGAACCCTAGCTTTTCAGAAGTTTTTCAGAAAAAAATAAAGAAATATATTGCAAAAAATCTTGAAATATGCTATAATAATTAATGTTGCATTAAATTTTTTGGCACTTAATATTACAAAACACAGAAATTAAGAAGATAAAAATTTTGAATTTTGCGTACATAGAAAGAGAGGGGAAATGAGAACAATAAGTATTATTAAGCCAAATAATGTTCTTATTATTGGCGGAAATTCATGGGATTAAGCATAGAAGAAAGGGGATTAAGCATGAGAATAACAATTAGTATTAAACCAAATACTAGTCTTATTATTGATGGGGACGGATGGGATTAAACATAGAAGAAAGGAGATTAAGCATGAGAATAACAATTAGTATTAAACCAAATAGTAATCTTATTATTGGCGGGGATGGATGGGATTAAGTTTAGAAGAAAGAGAGGGAATGGAGCTTGAAATTTTAGAGCAGTTTCCTAAACTTAGAGGAAATTCTCTCAAAGATTTACATGAGCTTAAATTTTTAGAAAACTCAATAAACCGTTATTTTAAAAAGATAGGCAAAAGCACTCCGCAATTATTAGACATTTTAAAAATTATTGAAATTTTTGAAAAAGATTATAAAGGTGCTAGTTTTGAAAAGCTTTGTTTAATTGCGAAGCCAATAATAAAAAGGCTAGGTTATCTTGAAATTAAAAATTGGGATATACATGATATAAGTATTGCTGAAGCGGTAGTTCCTTTTGCTGAAACTTTTGAAAAAGCTAATGAATTTTCAGAAAAAATTTTTAAAGCTATAAAAAAGCATGTATCTAAAGAAAAAATTAACAAGGCTAAATATAGTGTTCATGTAAATATCTTAATCAATTTTTTAAAAATGAAATTTTTTGAAGTTGATGAAACTTGGACTAGTGAACGCTTTGAAGAATTAGAAAAGCTTTTTAAATACCATTCAAACGAAGCTTTAAAAATATGCAAGCTTGAAGGTGAAAAAACAAGAAAGTTTGAGTTTATAATACTCATAAGGTTAGCTATTTGGGATAAAAATTCAGATGAAGTAATTAAAAACTTAACACTTCTTAAAGATACAGGCGATAGGCATAAGCACAAAATAATGAGGGAAGAAGTAGCAAGCTATAGCTTCCACCCAGAATTTGAATTAAATGAAGCACAAAGCCTTATATTTATCGGCGATAATATAACGAAACGCCGTGAGCAGCTAGGCATTAGCATAGAAGATTTTATAGATGAATTAGGCTATTCAGATAGCCACGTATATAAAATGGAAAGGGGAGAGGTAAATATGCCATTCAACACACTGGTGAAAATATCGAAAATGTTGAATATCTCTCTCGATGAGCTTTGCTTCAGAAAAAATCGAACACAAAAAAAGAGCTTTTGATTAGCTCTTTTTTTTATTGCATATATTTTTTATATATACGATATTTAAAAGTTTATATCGCTTGAAGTTTGTTCTAAATTTGGTTTTCTTTTATCTTTATCTCTCACATCTTTAAGCTCGTGTTTTATATGTTTAATTTTCAAAACTAAATAAATTTGGCAAAGCAAAATTAAAATAAATAGCATAGTGAAGCCGCCTAAAATTATAAAGTAATGCAAGAAGAAAAAAAAGTTGTTTATCATAAAATTTCTTGAAAATATCTCATCAAAAGTTGCTATAAACCCCAATCAATCCAGATTGAGTAACACGAGCTGTTAATAACCAAGTTTGGCTAGTGCCGCCTACTAAAGCTCTTGAAGTTGCTTGCACAGAGCCATTCACTTCTGCTCTAAATTGAAGAGTAGGTTCAGCTCTTGAAATATTTAAGCTTGGGTTTGTAAAATCAACGTGGCTTCCTGAAAAATAAAAATGTCTTGCATTAGCAACACGGCGATTAAGGCTAGTTCCTACTGTATACAAATCAAAATCGAAAGACATAGTTTGTCTAGCAAATAATGTTGCAGTAAATACACTTCTACTAACTGAGTTGCTCCCAATTCGACCCATAAAAGCATCTCTATTAGTTACAAAAGGTGTAATCAAACTATCTTTATTTCTTTCTTCAATATATTCTCTAAACTCTTGTGTTGGTTCAAATGTTACTCTAGTTTTATGTTTATTGCCATAATCATCGAAAAAGATATTTTCATATTTAACTATATAATCTTTTTCTAAATCTTCCGGCGAAAGTTCAAACACATCAAATTCAACAAAATTGAAAAGCTCTTGTGTTTGATTATTTTCTCTATCTCTAGCTAGTGTGTTTAAAGGCATTGTGCCTAGAACCATAAAACCGGCTAAAATTGATACTGCTAATTTTTTAATTGCACTTCTTTTAGACATTAAAGTTTATTTCTCCTTTGCAAATGTATTTTTTCACTAATTTTTCACACCCCAAATGTGAGCCATTAGTTTTATAGCAATTATTTGGGGAATTGCTATAAACCAATTATACCGTAATTTTAATACGTTGTCAATACTAATTTTGATTTATTTTGTTAAATAATTTTTCCGCAAATAATTATAATGAAAAACATTTTAAAGTTTTTAATTTTTAGGTTTTTTATAATAGTGTATTAAAATAGCACATTCTTTAGGATTTTTAAGGGTGAATTACTAGAAAATATATAAATGCAAGATACAGAGGGTAGAAAACGGGGGCTATTTTAAGTTTGGTTTTTTCTTTATTGTTTAAAGTGCTAAGCTCCCATTTGCATATTAAAAATATTGAAGCTATAGTAATGAGAAGTGATATAATATCATTTATTATCATTGAAGTTACTATAGAAAAGCCCGTGTTAAATTCATTTTGAAAAATTAAAGGCAAAATATAGCTAAGCAATGGCAACAATCCATAAAAAATTAAAGTTAAAATTGATAAAATTTTAAGTTTCTCATTTTTATTAATGCTATGTGTCAAATACAAGCAAAAAATAAGCATTATCCCAAATATAGATTTTACCGTTCCTAGCAAGCTTGCTAAGTATAAAAAAGGAAGTGCTAAAAAGGCTAAATATAAAAACTTAACTGCAATACTATCTTCATTTTTTTTATTTTTCAAATTAAGCATTTTAGAAGCGGCATATAAGACTGTAATTATCAGAGAAAAATATGCTTTTAAAAAAAATTCATTTGAATTGTAGTTTCCAAATAGCAAGAAGTTTAAAAGGAAAGAGGATAAAAATAGAGGTATGCTAATTAATAAAAAAGTGAGTTTGCTTCTATTTTCAAAGTTTTTATAAATTCCTATTAGCGTTGCTCCCAAAAATAGTGATGTGAACAAGTTGTTTCCAAATAAAATTTCAACAAAAAGCCAGTTCTTATTTATTGATAATACATTCATATATATGTTTTCGTAAAAATATTGAGAAACTAGTGAAATTATGGCTAAGTATAGTGTAACTTTCCATAGGCTATCATGATTTTTAACATACGAAACTAATAAATGAGCTACAAATATAAAATATACTGTGCTTAAAATTGTGTATACATAGTGTAAGATAAAATCAGAAGTTGAGTTTCCCCAGCCGCCTATTAAAATTGCTTGCCTTAAAAAATCATCAATAAATATGTTTAAATATAGTGAAGTTAGAATTAGAGGGACTATAGCCAAAATTAAGTTTTTATTTAAATTTTTCATTTCTAAAAATCTCCTTAAAAAATGGTGTTGTATAAATTTGTATAAAAAGACAGAGCTAATTTTCTACAAATCAACTCTGTATTTTGCATATCTATTTATCTTATTATAAATCTAGCTTCTCCACTAACTATAGAACCCGTGTTTCCATAAATTCTATAGCCTAAAGTTTCTGAAGAAATTGTAAAGCGTGCTTCTTGTCCAAATCTTATAACAGCTGACCCTAATTCTGTTCCTAAAGTTGCTGTTCTAGCAGAAACATTCATTGTAGTCATTGAAGCATTTACACCGCTGAGTGTTCCTGAAACAAACGCAACGGAAGTCGTACGAGAAAAGCCCAATTGAGATGAACGAGAAGCCAAAAGGGTATTGCCTCCAGCAGCGGATATGTATCTTGTTTGAACAGTATTTCTTGGTAAAATTCTATCTTCTGAAAATTCTAAATTTTTAAATTCTTCATTAGAAAGCTCTACTTCAAGGTATTCTCGGCTTACTATCTCGCCTGTAGCTATCTCAACAACTTCAACTATTACTAGTTCGGTAGTATACTTATTATTTGTTGAATATTTGTATTCTTGAACTTCTGTTGCTGAAGCGTTTAAAGGCATTGTGCCTAAAATCATAAAACTGGCTAAAATTGAAACGGATAATTTTTTAATTGCATTTCTTTTAGTCATTAAAATTTACCTATCCTTTATAAATGTGTTTTTTTACTAATTTTTCACGCCCCAATGTGAGCCATTAGCTTTATAGCAACTATTGGGCAATTGCTATAAAGCTATTATACTACAACTTTAATACGTTGTCAATACTAATTTTGATTTATTTTATTAAATAATTTTTCCGCAAATAATTATAATGTAAAACATTTTAAAGTTGTTAATTTGCCATAGTTGTTTATCACAATTATAAGAATGAGTAATTTTTATAATTTTTAAAAGTAGCCTTGTTAGCTAATTAAAAAATATAACATTTGCTTGACCTTTCAGCAAAAATCCTTTATAATATAGTTGAGAAAAAGTTCCTTATAAAAGGGGCTTTCACACAATATAAAACACAATATGGAGGCTATGAAGAAACATGAGTTATTTTCCAAATATCAACAAAATAAAATATGAGGGTAAAGATAGCAAAAATATGCTAGCTTTTAGACACTACAACCCAGACGAAGTTATAAATGGTAAAACAATGAAAGAACATATGCGTTTTGCTGTAGCTTATTGGCACACTTTAACTAACACAGGTTCTGACCCTTTTGGTGCAGGGGTTAACATCCGCGATTGGCAAACAGAAGACCCAATGCAAGAAGCTAGAAACAAGGTTGAAGCAAATTTTGAAATGTTAGAAAAATTAGGAGTTGACTATTTTTGTTTCCATGATTTAGATATAGCTCCAGAAGGAAATAGTTTAGAAGAATTTTTCAAAAACATAGATGAAATAACAGACCTTATAAAAGAAAAAATGGATAAAACAGGCAAAAAGCTTCTTTGGAACACTGCAAATATGTTCACTAACCCACGCTATGTGAATGGGGCTGGTTCTAGCCCAAATGCACACGTTTTTGCTTATGCAGCAGCCCAAGTTAAAAAAGGGTTAGATGTTGCGAAAAAATTAGGTGCTGAAAACTATGTTTTCTGGGGTGGTAGAGAGGGTTATGAAACTCTTTTAAACACAAATATGCATTTAGAACAAGATAACATAGCACGCCTTTTCCAAATGGCAGTGGACTATTCAAAAGAAATAGGCTATGTAATACCTTTTTTAATTGAGCCTAAGCCGAAAGAGCCATCTATGCACCAATATGATTTTGATGCAGCAACAGCTATGGCTTTCCTTTACAAATATAACTTGCAAGACCATTTTAAATTAAACCTTGAAGCAAACCATGCAACCCTTGCAGGGCACACTTTCCAACATGAAATGAGAGTAGCAAGAACTTTTAATGCCCTAGGCTCTTTAGATGCTAACCATGGCGAGCTTGTAGTAGGCTGGGATACAGATGAATTTCCAAACGACCTTATGGAATGTACACTAGCTATGTATGAATTAATTGAAAATGGGGGCATAGCACCGGGTGGTATAAACTTTGATTCTAAAGTTCGCCGCAGCTCTTTTGAAATGGAAGACCTTTTCATAGCTCACATAGCAGGTATGGACACCATGGCACGCAGCTTTAAAGCGGCTGCTAAATTAAAAGAAGATGGCTTCTTTGATAAGCTAGTTGCAGAGCGTTATGAAAGCTATAGCTCTGGAATAGGTAAAGATATTGTAGATGGTAAAGCAAACTTAAAAACTTTAGCTGAATATGCTCTTAAAAATGGAGAAGCTAAAAATAAATCTTCACACATAGAATATGTTAAATCGGTTTTAAATGATTATCTAGTGTAGTTGAGTATATTTTTAAAAAATGCTCAAAGGCAATTTTTGAAAATAACCAATTTTAAAAGCCCCTTAATAGCTTCTTAAAGGTGTTATCTAAATTTTAGATACGCCTTTGAAGCTCTTAAAGGGAGAGGTATATATATGAATGATTTAGAAAAACAAGAAAAAATAGAAAATTTAAAAGTAGATATTATTGAAGATTTAAACGGTCTTTTTCCGCTTCCCAAACATCCATTTAATATGGAAAATGAGGGGAAGCTAAGCTATGCTAAATGGCAGTTTACTAAAGGGGCTAAAGCTCTTGAATACTTTAGCGAGTATTCAAATACTTTAGAAATGTTTCAAAATAAAACAGTTTTAGATATTGGCTGTGGTCCTGCTGGTAAATCTTTGTATTATGCTACACAAGGTGCTCAAAAAGTAATCGGTCTAGATATTTTAGATAAGTATAAAAGTTCTGCAGAAGATTTAGCAAAAGAACTTAAACTAACTAATAAATTTAGTTTTATCGTTGGTGATAGTGCTAATATTCCTTTAGATTCAAACTCTATAGACACAGTAATAATTAACGACGCTATGGAACACGTTGAAAACCCTCTAAAAACTATAAAAGAATCTTTGCGTGTTCTAAAAAAAGGCGGCAAGCTTTATATTAATTTTCCGCCTTATTTTCATCCATACGGGGCACACCTTTCAGACGCTATTTCTATGCCTTGGGTTCATATGATTTTTAATGAAGAAACTCTCATAAAGGCTTATAAAAAACAAGTTAAAGATTTGCCAGATGGCGTTGATAGAATAAACTTTAGAATTTCAGAAAAAAATGGGCGTGAACATTTTTCTTATATAAATAAAATGACTGTTCACAGGTTTAACAATATATTGGATAAGCTAAATATTAACCCCGATTATTATAAAGAAGTGCCGCTTAAAAAGGCACTAAGCCCTTTTAAGAAAGTTCCATATGTTCGCGAGATGCTAATCAAAATGGTAGTTTGTGTAATAGAAAAGAGTTGATCTAAGAACTTCTTAATGAGATAGTAGCCTCAATTCTTAAAAAATGGTAGTTTGTGTAATAGAAAAATAGAAAAGGAGGCATTTTAATATGAAAAAAACTATAGATAATTTAGACGTTAAAGGAAAACGTGTTCTTGCTCGTTTTGATTTTAATGTGCCTATGGTAGATGGCAAAATTACAGATGAAACTAGAATTATAGCCGCTTTGCCAACTATAAAAGCATTAATAGAAAAAGGTGCGAAATTAATCATGTGTTCCCACCTTGGTAAACCAAAGGGGTATGATGAAAAGTTTAGCTTAGAGCCTGTAGCAAATTCAATTAGTAAACACTTAGGAAAAGAAGTTAAAATTGCACAAGATAAAGAAGTTGTAGGCAGCAATGCACGAAATTTGGCAGAAGCTTTAAAAGAGGGCGATTTATTATTGCTTCAAAATACACGGTTTAGACCAGAAGAAACGAAAAATGATGAAGCCTTTTCTAAAGAACTTGCAAGCCTAGCCGATATTTATATAAATGATGCTTTTGGTGCTGCTCATAGAGCCCATTCTTCCACCGCTGGTGTTGCTCAGTTTGTAAAAGAAAGTGCTATAGGCTATTTAATGCAAAAAGAGCTTAAATTTTTAGGCGAAGCTGTAAACAACCCTGAAAGACCTTTTTCTGCTATTCTTGGCGGCTCTAAAATTAGTGATAAGCTAGCGGTTATCGATAATTTAATAGAAAAAGTAGACACTTTAATAATAGGCGGCGGTATGGCTTATACTTTTATGAAAGCTAAAGGCTTTGAAATTGGCAACTCTTTAGTAGAAGAAGACCGCATACAATATGCCAAAGATATGTTTAAAAAAGCAGAAGATAAAGGTGTTAATCTTTTAATACCAGTTGATAATATAGTTGCTCGTGAATTTAATAGAGATGCTGAATTTAAAAATTGGGAGGGCTCTATAGAAACTGGCTATATGGCTTTAGATATAGGCGAAAAAACACGTGAACTTTTTAAAGAAGCTTTAAAAGATTCTAAAACTGTCCTTTGGAATGGACCTATGGGTGTTTTTGAATTCCCTAATTTTGCACACGGCACTAATGAAATTGCCAAAGCATTAAGTGAGCTTTCTAATGCTGTTACTATAATAGGCGGCGGTGATAGTGTTGCAGCTGTTAATGGTGCAGGTTTAGGCGATAAAATGAGCCACATTTCAACCGGTGGCGGTGCAAGTTTAGAATTTTTAGAGGGTAAAAAACTACCTGGTGTAGAAGCTATTAATAAAAGTAATTAAGAGAGGTTTTATGCCTACAAATAAAGAAAAACTAGAGCAATGGCTTTTAATTAAAAGTTTATTAGAACTTAAAGCTTATGATAAATTAGAACAAATTGCAGAACAAATGATAAAAGAAAATGCCGGGAAATAGGTGATAAAATGGCTACAAGGTTAGAAAATCTTGAGATATATTTGTTAAGACAAGAG
>WRFW01000172.1 GCA_009787435.1 Defluviitaleaceae bacterium | reverse complement strand
CTCCTTTAAACCCATCTGGCTGGTATGGCGGTGGTGTAGATGCAATAGTAGGGGCAACGCCAATAGCATACTTTTTTGCAAGCAACGATTGGATTCCTAATTCAGCTCAGCTTCAAAATTTCTTTAGCACTTTTTGGTCTAATATGATTTTTGGTAATAGTTATGGTGCAGTTGCTGAAACTTCAAGGCTAGCAATAATTATAGCCTTAATTTATATGACTTATAAAAAAGTTTTAGATTGGGCAATTCCAGTTTTCTATTTTGTAACTATATTTATAATTGCTTTAATTTTTGCTTTAATAATGCCTTATGAAACTAATGTGCTTTTATATTCTATACTACACTTGTTAGTCGGTGGGGTAATGTTTGGTGCTGTGTTTATGCTCACAGACCCTGTAACTATACCTATTAATCGCCAAGGCAGGGTAATATTTGCTATATTAGTCGGCTCTTTCACTATGCTAATAAGGCTTGCAACTAGCCACAATGAAGGTGTAGCATTTGCTATATTGTTAGTTAATATTTTAGTTCCGATTATAGATAGGCAAACTTCTAATTTAACACATTTAAATACTAATAAAAAATGGCTAAGCATCGGTGCCACATTTGGTGTTTCAGCATTAGTAGTGCTTTTATTCGCTAGATTTATATAGGAGGTATACAAAAATGAATAAGAAAATTTTAAAACTTACTTTGTTACTCGGAATCTTTGCTTCTTTTACTACAGTTGTAATAGCTGCTGTTAACACGGTTACTGCCCCTGTAATAAAAGAAAATAACCTTGCAGCTTTTAATGCAACAGTTCAATCTATGTTTCCAACTGGTTCTAATGGTGGTGAATATGAAAGTGATATAGCCCTTAGAGTTGTTCGTGTTGTTGAGGGTGGCGAAACTATAGGGTTTATTTATGAGCAGCAAGTTGGTGGTTTTCAAGGTCCTATTGTTTATTTAATAGGTGTTGATTTAGATGGAAACTTCATTGATTTTTCTGCTAATCACTCTGAAACACCAGGTATCGGCACAGTTATAGACACCGAAACTTGGACAGATAGAATAATAGGTACACACGCAACTACAGAAATAGACACAGTAGCAGGTGCAACAGGCACAACTTTGCCAATATCAACAGCACTGCTCACAATTTATGAAGATTTACAAAATAGGAGGTAACAAAATATGGCTTCTGAACCTTTAAAAGCGGCTGCAGATGTCGTTTCAGCACCTAAAGAAAAGACAAATTATAAAGGGCTTTTCACAGCGGGAATTTGGAAAGAAAATCCTGTTTTTAAAATGTTTCTTTCTCTTTGCCCAGCTTTAGGAACAACCGTTAGTGTTTTTTACGGCTTCAGCATGGGCATTATAATTCTTCTAGCCGTTACACTTTCAAGCCTTACAGTTTCTATATTTGGTAGATTTATTCCAGATGAAATTAGAGTGCCCGTACTTATTACTATAATAGCAGGTGTAGTTACTATAGTTGAAATGCTTACACAAGCATTTTTGCCAGGCATACACGGTGCACTAGGTGCTTTTATTGCCCTTGTAGTAGTTAACTGTATAATTATGGGGCGTGCAGAAGCTTTCGCTATGAAAAATAAACCGATGGCAGCCGTTGCAGATGCTATGGGCTATGGTTTAGGAATTGTATTAGCTTTCACTATTATAGCAGCTGTTCGTGAGTTGTTAGGTGTTGGTGCAATTTTAGGAATTCAAATATTCCCGCAGCAGTTTGCTATATCTTTATTTGCTCTGCCAATGGGTGCTTTTATCGCCTTAGCTTTAATTTTAGGTGTAATCACTACTATTCAGCTTCGCAAAAATGATGAAAAATTAGCAAAAGAAAGAGCAGAAAAGGCAGCAAAAGCGGCAGCTGCAAAGGCTAAAGCTGCAGGCACACCAGCCCCAGTAGGAGGTGTATAATGGAGCTTTTCTCAATATTTATAGGTGCATTTTTAGTTCAAAATATTATACTTTCTCTATTTACTGGTATGTGCCCTTTTATCGGTGTTAGTAAAAAAGCAAGTTCTGCTTTGGGCATGGGTCTTGCTGTAATATTTGTTATAACTTTAAGTGCCACTTTAATTTGGCCGCTTTATACTTTTGTGTTAGTTCCAAACAATATAGAGTTTATGCGTACTATAGTTTTCATACTTTTAATTGCAACTGTAGTTCAATTTGTTGAAATGTTTATGAAAAAATATATGAAATCTCTATATAAATCGCTAGGTATATATTTGCCTTTAATAACTACAAACTGTGCAGTTTTAGGTGCAGTTATATTTAATGTAAACCGTAACTTAGATTTTGGCGGTGCTGTTGCAAATGCTTTCGGAATCTCAGCAGGTTTTGCACTTGTAATTTATTTATTCTCTACAATGCGTGAAAGAATAGACACAAACACAGTGCCTCGTGGCTTTAAAGGTGTGCCTATAGCACTAGTTACAGCGGCTATTATGGCAATGGCATTTGCAGGCTTCGCAGGGCTAGGCAGCTAGAATTTTTAAAGGAGATATATAAAATGCAAAGCGTATTAATTGCAGCAATAATATTTTTTCCGTTAGTATTTACATTTTTATATAGCTATAAAGCAAATAGAAGAATGCCAGTGCCCGAGGGGTGCGACACTTTGCATGACCATTCATGCTCAGCTTGCAGTTCTAAAGGTGGTTGCCAAATGGCAATGCGTACGGCACATTTGAATAAAGAAGAAGAGGAGGAATAACAATAATGGAAGCTATTATTTTTTCCACAATTTTAATGTTAGGTCTTGGTCTTTTATTCGGTCTTATTCTAGGAATTTCAGATAAATTTTTATACGTTAAACCAGACGAAAGAATGGCAACTTTTAGAAGCATGCTTCCGGGTATTAATTGCGGTGCTTGTGGGCAGCCAGGTTGCGATGGTTTAACAGCTGCAGTCTTTGAATATAAAGGCAAAATTACAGATTGTAGACCAATGAAACCAGACCAAAGAGAAAAAATAAAAGAATGGATAAAAACAGCAGAAGGACCAGATGGAACAACTCTTGATTTATCTAAGATAACTTAATCACCTATGGTGGGGCTAATAAATATTTTAGCCCCACCATAGGTGATTTTTAGAGAAGACTATTATTTTAATTACGGTGGGAAAAAGTTACTTTAGAAGATATTAAGTAGTCTTTATTTTAGCCCCACCGCAGGTGGTTTATGAAATTAATAATATTTCTGTTAATATTTTTATTTATTATATTTGATAATACCTATGCAGTTGAGCGTGAATTAACAGGCACAGGTATTATTTTAATGGAGCGTTCCACTGGCAGAGTAATATATGAACAAAATTCTAATATGCTAATATACCCCGCTTCTATGATAAAAGTGCTCACAACTATAGTCGCCTTAGAACATATGGACATGAATGAAATAGTAGTTGTTGGGGAAGAAATAAACCACGTTCCATTTGGTTCTAGCACCGCTGGGCACTTTATAGGAGAGCATATAACCGGTAGAAATCTTATTTATGGCCTCTTATTGCCTAGTGGAAACGACACTTCTAATGTAGTTGCAGCCCATGTAGCTTACTTAGTAACAGGCAATAGTGATATGCACTTTGAAGAAGCAGAAGCTATTTTCATAAATTTAATGAATGAAAAGGCTAGAAGTATAGGTGCTGAAAGCTCTTATTTTACTAATGCACATGGCTTTCACGACCCTAGAATGAGAGTAACTGCTTCAGATTTAGCTCTTATTGCAAACTATGCTATGAATAATGCTATTATAAGAGAAGTAGCAAGCACAATATCCATAGAAACACAAAGTGCATACGGTGTAACCGGAGCAACTAGAGATTTAAATTGGTTTAATACCAATAGATTATTAACAGGTGAATTTTACTATCCTTATGCTATTGGTTTAAAAACAGGTTTCCACACCCCTGCAGGGCATAGCTTTATAGGCGTGGCAAGTAAAGATGGGTTAGAATTTATAACGGTTATTGGCGGTTCAACTGCTAACCAAAGGTGGATAGATACAACATACTTATTTGAATACGCTTTCGCTAATTACAGCATAGAAACTATTCATATTGGAAATAACGCAGTTTCAGAATTTCCTATAAAAAATAGACGCTGGGGAGACAACAGCTATATTAATACTTATGGCACAACTAATTTTTCGAGCCTTTTTAGTTTAGAAGAGCTTGCACGTATAGAAAGAGAACTAGTTTTATTTGAAGACCCTTTTTATATAGATTCAGATGGGCACAGATTTTTAGTTGCCCCTTTATATGCAGGCAATATGCTCGGTGAAATAATTTATAGATTAGATGGCGAAGTAATCTTTACTGATAATATAGTAACCCGTACAGATATATACGCATGGAGTTACATTTCAAGCATTCAATATATGATAAACTATGTAATAGAAAATCCTATCTCTATAATAAGCCTAAGTGCTTATTTGGGAATAATATTTTTTCTAATGATATTAATACGTGTAATCTCTTTTATAGTGAAGTTGGTGAAGCGTAGAAAAAAACGAAAAAAATATAATAGCAGGTTTGATTTGTAGCACGCTAAAACATCATCTTTAATTTAAGTATGAAAACTTTCCTTACAGGCAATAATGTAACATGATTTTAACATTTGGAACATAATTTTGCCACAAATTTTTTGTATTATATATTCATAATATTTTTTACGGGATTATCTCGGTTCATTAAATAGCTATGTTTAGGGAAAAACTCCCGTATTTATAAAATATAAATTTAGAAAGTGAGGTAGTTACAATATGAGACAATATGAAAAAGACTATGAAGTGTTACAAACTGGGTTAGTAGAATATAAGCCTAAAGAAAAAAAAGCAAGCAAAATTATTAAAAAAGCAACAGCTGGGGTGCTTTCATTAGGAATGGTTTTTGTAGCTGGGTATGCAGGTGCAAGTTTTGCAATTAGAGCTATGCCAAATTTAGAACTGCCTGCTTCTTATCAAATAGGAGAATTAATAGAAGAAACAACTCCTATAGTTCCTATTAGGCACACACCCGCTACAGGCTCATTAACAGAGTTATTTAACTTTGCTAACCCGGGTGTAGTAGCTATTTCTACCGAAACGCTAGGTATAAATTTCTTTGGGCAAACTGTTACACGCCCCTCTTCAGGGAGCGGCTTTATTATCTCAGAAGAAGGGTATATAGTTACTAACTATCATGTTATAGAAGCTTCTGCTTCTATCTCAGTAATCTTATATGATGGTGAAGTGTACCCAGCTGCTTTAGTTGGAACTGCACCAAATTATGATCTAGCCGTACTTAAAATATTAACCGATAGAGATTTAACAGCACTAAGCTTTACAAACAGCGAACCGCAAGTAGGCGAGCAAGTTGTAGCTATCGGCAATCCGCTTGGTGAATTTGCAAATTCAATGTCTGTAGGGCACGTTAGTGCTTTAAATAGAACTATCACTATAGACGGGTTAACATTTAATGCAATCCAAACCGATGCGGCTGTGAACAGAGGCAATAGCGGTGGGCCTTTAGTAAATACTTATGGCGAAGTGGTCGGCGTTGTTACTGCTAAATCTGGCGGGCACGGCGTTGAGGGGTTAGGCTTTGCAATACCTGCATACACTGCTAACGAAATTATAACTAATATAATTGAGGGTACAGAAAGAACACAAAGAGCAGTTTTAGGCATAATAGTAAACCCAGATAGTTTAACCATAAGCCATATAGGTCAATATTCAGCAGCTTATAGAGCAAATATGGAACTAGGAGATAGAATAT
The DNA here is from genome assembly GCA_009787435.1 of Defluviitaleaceae bacterium. Taxonomy (GTDB): domain Bacteria; phylum Bacillota; class Clostridia; order Lachnospirales; family UBA5962; genus WRFW01. The sequence goes on along the minus strand of WRFW01000172.1, from coordinate 3,375 downwards.
TAGCTATAAATGATGAGCATGTGTTTAATCATCAAAGTTTAAGAGATTATTTAGATAGGCTAGCCCCTGGTGATATTATAGAAGTTACTATTTTAAGAGGCAGCCAAATATTAGTTAAAGAAGTTACACTTGGAATGTCTATAGAAACGGCATAAATAATAAGTTAAAAGCAGTGTTTAATAAAAAAAGAACCCCAAAGGGTTCTTTTTTTATGTTAGCAACTTATTAATTATGTCGCCATAAAGTTCTATGCTGTTTTTTTTCCAGTTACCTACAATGTTATTTGCCTCATCTTTAGTAACAACAGAAAGATTTATTTCAAGCAACATTATTTCATCTTCATAAACAGAACATTTAACAGTATAATCACCGCTATCTAAGTTTGGAAAATAGCTTGCGGTTATCTCATAATCACGCTTTATGCTCTTTCTATGTTCTAAAATATATTCATTTATAGCTTGTCTCGTTTCTAATGGAAGCATTTTTTCTAAATATTCCAGGCTTACCCCGCCTTCTTCAGAAATGCTATAGCGTATATTTTGGTTTTCCGTTTGCTTTTCTATATACCTTATATCTAAAAGGTCTTTTATGGATTGGCTAAGTGCAAAATAGTCCATAAATTTGAGTGCCACGGGCTCTATTTGTGCTATAGTTAGGGGTATATTCATCTTATCTAAAATATATAATATTAAAATGTTATTTTGTAGTTTTTCTGAGAATTGCATAAAGCTACTGCAAACTACATTTTATTAACTAAATTAGTTAACCTAGATTTTTTTCTTGCAGCATTATTTTTGTGGTAAATTCCTTTTGAAGAAGCACTGTCTATTTTAGACACAGCTACTTTTAAAAGCTCTTGAGCTTTTGCTTTGTCTCCCTCTTTGATTGCTGCTATTAATTTTTTTGTTTCAGTTTTAGTTCGAGATTTAATAGCTTTGTTTCTAGCTGTTTTTTTCTCAATAACTAAAATTCTTTTCTTTGCGGATTTAATATTCGCCATGTTTTCACACCTCTATAAATTTTATTAGACCATAAGGTTCGCCTATAATTATACACGATTTATTAAGCTTTGTCAAGCTGTTTAACGTTTAAATTATTTAAAAAATTTTAATATATTTTTTGAGACTGGGCAAACTAACCGCATGAAAACTTTATTAATTTTTATATTATTTTTTACTGTTTCAGCTTTTTCATCAAACAAAACAGCTTTATTATTTGCACGCGAAAATATATATATAGCGAGCGACCCTATCTATATTGCTATAGTAATAGATGATTTTGGCAACCAATATGATGATATAGAAAAAATGGTTAACATAGGAATACCAATAACAGGTGCTATAATACCTGGTTCGCCAAACTCTATAGAACAAATGCACCTATTAAAAGAAAAAGGGCACGGCATTATGATTCATATGCCAATAGAATCAAGAGGGGCAAAAAAATCTTGGGACACAGGGTTAGCCTTAAAAGGCGGGCACTCAAAAGAACAAATTATAGCTAATTTAGAAAAAGCGATAGAAGAATTACCATTAGCAACTTCTATAAACAACCATATGGGGTCTATAGGAACTGCTAATAGAGAATTAATGGAAATTTATGTTGCCAAAGCAAAGCAATATGATTTTATAGTTTTAGATTCTTTAACAACTACAAAATCAAAAGTTAAAGAAGCCGCAGAAGAACAAAATGCTATATTTTTTGAAAGAGATGTTTTTTTAGATAATAAAAAAGGAATAGACCACGTTCAAAAAAGTCTTTTAGAAGCTCTTGAAATAGGCAAAAAAAATGGATACGCAATAGCCATAGGGCATGTTGGCCCTGCAGGCAACAATGGAACCACAGTCCAAGGAATAAAAGATATGATAGGTCACTTACAGTCTGAAGGTGTTGTGTTTGTAACTATAGATGAGCTTCATGAAATTTTCGGTGGCGATTAGCCACCGATTTTTATTTTATTTAGTTTTATATTTTACACAGTTATTAAAGGTTGAATTTGCTTCTTTTCTAATGCACTTTCTAATGCAGGTTTAACATATTCATCTTTAAAAATTACACTAGATTGCTTATTTTCAGGGTCATCTTGTGAAAAAGGAATGAAAAATACATTTTCCATATTCATAAGCTTGCCTATGTTTGCGGCGTTGTTTGAAAGGGCGTCGTTTGTTGAAATACCTATTAACACAGGCTTTTTATTTCTTAATTGGCTCTTTATTGCCATTAACACAGGTGTATCCGTTATTGCGTTTGCAAGCTTTGCTATTGTGTTTCCTGTGGCAGGCAGCACTAACACTATATCAAACATATCTTTTGGGCCTATCGGCTCTGCTTCAGTAATCTCTCTTATAACTTCTTTTTCTGTTAGCTTTTCTAACCTAGAAAGAACTTCTTCTGCTGAAAAAAATCTTGTGTTTAGCCTAGCAACGTTATATGAAATAATAGCAGTAACATCTGCACCGTTTGAATTTAACAATTGGATAATTTCAAATGCTTTATGTAAATTACAAAAAGAGCCACATAAAGCTATACCTATTTTTTTATTTTGTAACGACATGGGAAGTCTCCTTAACCACTTTTAGTGGAATTAATATTTTGAAAATTTAAAAAATTTATTGATTATATCAAATTTATTTGGCAATGCCTTATAAATATTCACTAATATACAAAGCGGCTTTTCTAGCCCCTATTTTTTCTGGCAATGCACTTGCAGTTACTATTTTTGGTTCGTTTGTTTTTTTAGTTTTTAAATCATCTATTTTTTTGATTTTTTCAATATCTTTTTGATTTTTTTGGGTCGCTAGGTCTATTATTATTGCGTCTGTTTCTTGGAAGCTATAGTCTTCTACTGTATTAAAAATTATATTTGCATTTTTCATATTGCAATTTGAAAAAATATTATATCCCAATACTTTTGCGTTCATAATTTCAGTTTTATCTTTCTCAACTATAGTTAAATTTGCATTCATACCGGTCAACATTTTAGCTAAAGGTTTGCCAATACGTCCATAGCCTATTAATATAACATCTGTTAAAGCTATGCCCATCTCGCAATTTTCAAGTGCAATTTTAATTGCACCCTCTGCGGTTATCATCGCATTATACAGCTTATATTCTTCGGTTTCTAAAATTTTATTAAGCTTATTTTCATCTATATTGCTCACTAGCTCTTTTAATATCTTTCTTCGGTTTATAAAGTTACTCATAACAAAAAACACCCCCTAACTGTAATATATGTTAGAGGTTGTTTTTTGCTACTAACAATAATTTTCTTGATTATTTTTTATTGTTATGCTTTATTTTGATAAGTTTGGGCTACCAAAAATCATTTTGCGTTAAATACATTTTTTTTAGCTTTTTCTTATAAAATCCATCAAA
>WRFW01000171.1 GCA_009787435.1 Defluviitaleaceae bacterium | reverse complement strand
CTTTCCCGCCAGCCCCAACTCCTCCGCCAGTATTCCCACCAGCACCCCCAACTCCAACCCCACCAGTTCAGCTTCCACCTATACACGGTCCCCCGTCTCAAGGGAATGAGGGTAGACCAGGCGGCGGTCAAGTAACACAAGTCGGAAGACCAGTAAACCGCCCAGTTGAAAATGAAGAAGATGAACAAATAACACAAGCCCCAACAAGAGTATTACACAGAAGAGAAAATTTCATTAACGGTTTTAGAGATGCAGCTTTTAGACCGGAAAATGGAATTACAAGAGCTGAAATAGCTCAAATAATGTTTAACTTAAGCAACACAAGCACACAATTTGTGCAGCCATTCCATGGCTTCACAGATGTTTCACCACAAGGCTGGTATTTCCAAGCTATAAGCTACTTCGCTAATGCAGGTGTTTTAGTAGGCTTTGGTGATGGCACCTTTAGACCAAATGAAAACATAACAATGGCACAATTTGCACAATTTGCAGTTGGTGCTTTCGGGCTCACAAATTATAACTTAGCAAACCCAATGCCAGGCTTGGACAACCATTGGTCAAATGAAGCTGTTGCAATCGCTTTTGATGCAAGATTCACAGCTTACCTAGGCAATAATTTTGTGTTTAATGAAAATTCTATTATAACACGTGCCCAAGCGGTAACATTTATAAACCAATATTTAGACCGTACATCTTCAATTAGTGATATAGAAATGTATTTACAGTCTTATAGAAATGGTTTACCAGTTTTCACAGATTTAGATAGAAGCCACTGGGCATTTTATCAAATCATGGAAGCTTCAATAGCTCATTATTACTTCGTCTATTTAGACGGCAGCACTAACTGGGCTTTCCCGCAAAATGCAGCAGCACACCAAATATATTCATCTATACCTATATTTCACGGTTGGATAGGTATTTTAGGGCGTTGATATTTTGCACCCCTAATTGGAACTGAATCTAATTTAAACTAGCCGCATACATAAACTAATTTAACCCAAAATGGTATTGCCTTAAACAGATATACCACTAACTAAAATAACTTAAACTGCCACTACCACCAAATGAGATTATACTATACTAAAAGAATTGAGTAGAAAATATATTGAACAAAAATAATAGAGCAGCAGACTAATATGAACTGCCACCAAGCTAAGCAGATCTGAAAAGAATTAGACTAAATTATAGCATCAAATGGTATATTAAACTAATCAAAATTAAATTACACGAAAATAAAATGCCTTAAACTAAACTGAATAAGAACAATTAACGTTTCCACAAAATCTACAAACTATAAAAATCTACATTGTCTACAAAAGTCCACAAATTCTACAATAAAAAAAGCCCCATATGGGGCTTTTTTTATGTTTCAATTGTTCTTCTCATATCTTCCAATATAACATTCAGCTTGTGTTCGCTTTCTTCATATTTGCCATCTTTAAGAAGCCTAAGAGCTTCTTCTATTTGCCTGTAATCAGATTTCACTAAATGTTTAAATTGTTCATTTGTCATGCCCATTTTTAGATACCTTTAGCAGCATTTATAATAGCATCAAAATTTGGCTGTTCTGTAATCTCCTTTAAATATTCCACATGCACAATTTTGCCAGCAGTATCTACAACAAATGCAGCTCTTGTTAAAAGAGCTAGTTCTTTTATAAATGTGCCTGTTGCTTTGCTAAAGCTTCTTTCGTTATAGTCAGAAGCTGTTATAACTTTGTCTGTAGCAGTTGCACCACACCAACGTGCTTGTGCAAATGGTAAATCGGCACTTATAGTATATATTTCAACGCCGTCTATCTCTGCTGCTCTTTTATTAAACGTTGTAACTTCAGTATCACACACAGGTGTATCTAAAGATGGAACTGTTAAAAAAATTCTAACGCCTTTTGTGTCTGCTAAGGTAAGCTTTGAAAGGTCGTTTTTAGTTGCTGTGAAATCTGGGAAGCTTTGCCCAGCTTCTAATTGGCTTCCCTCTAATGTTAAAGGGTTTCCTTGAAAAGTTACTTGCATATGTTCATACCTCGTTTTCTAAAATTTTTTTATTACTCATAAGTAATATACACCATAATTCTACTACATTTTTATACATACGTCAAGCTATTTTTAAAAATACCTAAGCTTTTTGGAAGCTACACTCGTATAGCCCTTATAGCATTGCCAACGTTTGCATATTCTTTCTTTGCATATTTTTTTATCTCTTCATTAGTTTCTATTGGGCAAAAACCCTTAAAAGCTTTTAACATAGATATATCATTATAACTGTCGCCCATGCAATATATGTCTCTCGTTTCTATATTGTGTATTTTGGCAACGCTATTTATACCAGTTGCTTTGCTCACATTTGGTGCCGAAATATCTACATAGCCGTTGTTTGAATATGCACTAAGTTCTTCACCGTAATTTTTATTTAAAATATTTACAAACTCTATAGCTTCTTCTTCACTCGGCAAGCTTAATGTTATTTGCAGCACAGGTCTTTTAAGGGCATCTTCAATTTTTAAATTATATCTAGGCGAAACGTGGCTCATTACTTTTAGCCAATTTTTGAAATATGTTCCTTTTCCAAAGGTGAAAGCTGAATTGTAATGCCCAACGAAGCCGTCTGTCATATGGTAATAATTTGTTTTTCTCTGTACTATCTCTATTAATTCTTTTGCAACTTCTTGCCTTATACGTCTTCTAAAAATAATAACGCCATGTTTGTCTATTACTATTCCGCCATTTAAGCTTATTATATAATCATAAACGCACCCTCTTAATTGAGAAAGCCGCATTCCAGTTATAGACCGCCCAGTTACAAATGCAAATATATTACCACTTTTTCGCCATTTTTTCACTTGGTGTATGTTATGTGCAATTTCATTTGCACTTCTTTTTTTTCTTAAAAATGTGCCATCGTAATCTGAGGCAAAAAGCTTCATTTTTTTAATATCTCCTTTTTTTGCCACCTTTAGAAGTAATGTAAAATTTAAAATAAAATATCGCTGCCATTAATATGTGTGCTGCAGCAAATGCTATCAAAATATATATAGCATCAAAATGTTCTAATATAAATGAAAATGTTTGCGTTAAAATTAGCAATAAAGTTGAAACGATTAAAGTGAAAGTTAAGACTACTTTTTGACCCATTCCGCTTTCTTTAAAGTGTTCTATCATTCCTAGAAAAATAAATGAAAATATAATTCCGTGAAATAAATAAGTTGAAGTGAAAAGTATATGGTTAGGGGCGATAGCCGCTAATAGCCACCGCACTATTGATAGTGAAAAACCTATCATCATAATTTTTTTTGCACCAATTTTTTTTATAAATTGCTCTGCATAGAGCATAGCAGGCACTTCTGAAACGAAAGCCGAAAATATAATAGCAATGCCGCCCCAAAAAATTGCATTTTCTTGTGTTAAACGAAAGCTATAAATATATTGGTGGTTTAAAATTATATTAAAAGAATCGGCAAAAGCGACAGCCGCGGCACATAGGAAAATAAAAGAAAAACTGCCTTTAAGCGGGTTAATACTATTTTTTTGTTTTCTGTTTTTGTTAATTTTTAAGTTGTCAGTTTGTTCATTTCTTTCTTTTTGTTTTTCTCCAAGCTTTATCGGATATTTGAAGCTTATAAAAGCACTAATTCCATCTAAAATAGCCATTAAAATTAGTAAATAAGAAATTTGCCCGAAAAGCAACACTATACCAAATGTTACAATGCCACCGCTTGCAAAACCGATACTTCCAAACATACGCACACGCCCAAAGCTTATATTTTCTTTTTGCGTCTTTTGAACTAGCAGCCCCTCAAATAATATATTTGCAGTTGTGCAAAGTCTGTAAATGAAAAATAAAGTTATAAAAATGGTAACATTGGTTATACTTAACATTAGCCCTATAGCAAGAAGCCTAATAACTAAGCTAACCCTTATTATTTTTATAGGGTTTATGCCATAATCGGCAAGCATTTTCAGTGTAAAAGTAGCTAACACATGCAGCACTTGTGAAACTGTAAATATAGTTAAGGCGTTGTAAACAGATATACCTCTGTCTTCCATTAAGACTGTAAATTGAATTAATATAAAGGAGGCAATTAATGTGAAAATAAAAAGTTGGAATCTGTAAATATTCATATCTAAAAGTATAACAGATTTCCTGAAAAACTTCAAATAATTTTTTTTTACAAAATACCAAATTGCTATGTATTAAAATATAGTGTACAACTTAGGAGGTTCGATGAAAGAAATATTTAACACAATTGTGGCAGCAACATTTAGTATAGTTATGGCAAACACAGAAACAACATACGATGAAGCAAGGCCGCTCCCAAGGTTAGCAGTAAATAACGAACCAGTTACAACTGCTTCTGTTTTAAGAGCTGGCGAAGAGATTTTCTTGCCGCTTAGGGCAGTCGCCGAAAGGCTAGGTGCAGAAGTCAATTGGACAACCTATGAAATAACGATAATTTATAACGGCGAAAAATATTTCCCAAACGCATTTTTAAGAGATTCAACAGCTTTCGTTTCCTTAAATGAATTGCGAACTATTTTTGCAAAAGAAGTGAACTATTACCCATCATTAAATTTGCTGAGAGTAAATAATCTTAATAAGATTAATTATGAATTTGCTGAAGAACCAACACCAATTGCTATTTCAACAGTATCTTCGCCGCAAATATCGATAGAAAATTTTGCAACCCTTAATGGTTACACAGAAGAAGATTTATATTGGCTTTCAAGAATAATTTATGCAGAAGCGAGGGGCGAAAGTTTTAAAGGTATGCTTGCAGTTGGCAGTGTAGTTATGAATAGAAAAACTTATCACGCTTATCCAAACACAGTAAAAGAAGTAATTTTTGATACTAGAAACGGTGTGCAATTTAGCCCCGTGTTAGATGGCTCAATAAATAATATTCCCCATTCTATGGCAACCCTTGCAGCTATAGAAGTGCTTGAGGGTAGAAGAAATGCAGGGTATACACTGTTTTTTAAAAATCCTAATATAGTGCCGGTAAGTTGGATTAGCAATAATAGGCAATATGCTTTTTCTATTGCTAATCACTCATTTTTCTACTAAACACATACGGTGGGGCTTAATGCTTAAAGTTCTCTAAATTAAAACTATATTTTGGCTATATTTTTATTTATTCAACAGAACTAGTTTCGTTGAATTTTATTGAAAACGTATTCAATGTATAAACTTTAATTTGGGCATTTATCCTTATCTTAGCTGCAATTGATTTTTTAAAAAGCCATATACCATTCCTAAATATACTACCCCGAAAACTAGAACTCTTAATATAAACCCCTCCACAAAGCCGAGCACACCAGCAGCTATAAAAACCGCAAATAAAGGCTTTATAGCCCAGTTCAAAAAATCTATCTTTAAATTTGCGATTTTATGTATTTTATTTAAATTTAAACAAAAAAGTAACACACTGCCAACACCTATAGCGATTATATAGCCTAATATACCTATGCGGGGTATTAAAAAATAAACGCCTGCAATAGAAATTATAGAATAAACTAAGCTATTTTTAAATATAAACCCTTGCAGCCCAAGCCCGTTTAAAATTCCCATTAACAACATATTGGCATATATAAAAGGCACTAAAAAACCAATAGGCTTTAATATGTGGCTAAGGTCGTAACTATAAATTAATTTGCCAATAGTATCACCAAAAAGTATAAACCCTGCTGCAGCCCCAATTCCAATTACCATGCTAAATAGCATGGTTTTTTTTACAGCTTCATTTATTTGATTGTAATTTTTAAGCTCGCTCGCTTCAGATATAGCAGGCACTAAAGATATTGAAAGAGCCATTAACACAGCCGAGGGAAATTGAATTAGTGGCATTGCCATACCAGTTAGCTTTCCAAATTCTTCAACAGCGTTTTCTATGCCGTATAGTTCAAGCCTGCTAGGTATTAATATATTTTCTACCGTGGAAAGAAGCGAGCCCGAAATGCGGCTAAGCCCCAGCGGGACAGACATCGCCAAAAGTGTAGTTAATACAGCTTTATCAACTTTTCGCTTATTGTAGCTATCTTTGTTTCTTGATTTTCTAAAATGTTTTTTAGCGGTTCTTTCGGTGTTAGCTTTTGTTCCATATTTATCTTTATAAGCGAAAAACACATAAAGAAAAGAAACTACTTCCCCTGCAGCAATTCCCGCAACAGCTAAGGCAACAGCCGTTTCTATGCTGCCAAAATAAACACGGCTAAGCACATATATTAAAAACATTCTCATTATTTGCTCTATTATTTGGCTTATAGCAGGAATTTTAGCTTCTTGAATGCCGAAAAAATAACCACGCAGTGAAGAGCCCATAGCCATAAAAGGTATAGCAAAGCTTAAAGTTTTAAGCCCTAATGCTATTCTCGGTTCATTAAATATGTAGTTTGCTATTAATTCAGCACTAAAAAACAGCCCCATACTTAAAATTACAGCTAGTAGACCAGTTATTAAAACGGCATATACCATAAAGCTTTTCATTTTTTCGTATTCTCTTTTTGCTTTGGCGGCGGCGGCTAATTTTGAAACGGCAGTTGTAAACCCTGCACAAGTTATAGCCCAAGCCAAGCTGTATATAGGAAACACTAGTTGATAGAGCCCTATTCCCTCTGCACCTATTATATTTGTCATAAAAATTCTATGAACGAACCCTAAGACTCTCGTTAACAAGCCTGCAATAGTTAGTATAAACGCCGAAATTATTATTTTATTTTTAATTTTGATTTTCATTTTTCACCTCTTTAATAAATCTTACATTAAGGCTCGTTACCGCTGCTCATAAAATTTTATTATTTTTGTTAGCGGGAACATGCCCTATTGATTTATATGAAAAAATTCAGTATAATAGTATATAACTTGCTCAAACACCTGTACTTTTTATATATACTCAAGGTTATAAAGCGGTGGCTAAGACCGTTCGTTATATATAAAAAGCACACTAATTAAGCTATTATAGCTGCTCACAATAAAAAGCGGTGGCTAAAATTGTTCGCTAGCTATAATAATTTTATTTGAATATAAATAAACTATACATCCAAAGGAGATATAATGCGATTTTTTGATAAACATTACTTATTAGAAAATGAGGCAGCAAAAATATTATATTTTGATTATGCAAAAGATATGCCCATTTTTGACTATCATTGCCATTTAGACCCTAAAGAAATTTATGAAAATAAAAATTTTGAAAATATTACCGAAGCTTGGCTCAGCGGAGACCACTATAAATGGCGTTTAATGCGTGCCGCAGGTTTTGATGAAAAGTATATAACAGGAACTGCCCAAGCCTTTGAAAAATTTGAAGCTTTTGCAAAAACACTTAAATATGCAATAGGAAGCCCTATATACCATTGGGCACATTCAGAGCTTAAATTTTTCTTTGGTATAGATGAGCCTTTAACAGAAAAAAATGCAAAAGAAATTTATGAAAAAGCAAATGAAAAGCTTAAAGCCTTTCAAGCCCGTGATTTTATTGAAAAAGCAAATGTAAAAGCAATAATCACTACAGACGACCCGCTAGACACTTTAGAATGGCATGCCAAAATTAAAGAAGATAAAACTTTTAACACGAAAGTTTTACCCGCATTTAGACCAGATAACATAATAAACATAGAAAATCCTAATTTTAAAACATACATTCAAAAGCTCGGCTGTGCACACATTGAAGAATTAAAAAATAAAATTGAAGAAAAGATAAATTATTTTGCAGCACACGGTTGTGTAGCTTCAGACCACGGCTTAGAATATATTCCATTTGAAGAAGCAGCAGCTGAAGAAGTGAGCACAATTTTAGACCGTGCATTAGCGGGTCAAAAACTTAGCAAATTAGAAATAGATAAATACAAAACTTATATTTTGCAATTTCTAGCTTCTAAGTATAAAGAAAAAGGCTGGGCAATGGAGCTTCACTATGGCACACTTAGAAATATAAACAAGCCTATGCTTTCTAAAATAGGTGAAAACACAGGCTATGATACAATAGGGGATGATAATTCAGCAAGAAATTTTAAATTTCTTTTTAATTCTCTTGAAGAAAAAAATTCTCTTCCAAAAACTCTCCTTTTTTCTATAAATCCGAACGATATTTATATGTTAGGTGTGCTTATGGGTGGGTTTAATAAAAAAGATTCTGAAATGCAGCTAGGCCCGCCATGGTGGTTTAACGACCATAGAAACGGTATAGAAAAGCAAATTAACGCCCTTGCAGATGTTGGGCTTCTAGGAAAGCATATAGGCATGCTCACAGATTCACGTTCATTTCTTTCATACACACGCCATGATTATCACCGAAGAATACTTTGCTCTATAATTGGCAAATGGCTCGAAGCAGGGGAATATGAGAGCATAGAAACAGCAGGCGAGCTCATTAGAGATATAGTTTATAATAATGCCATAAAATATTTTGGTATTAATTAGTTGTTTTTATGCAAAATAAAGTAATTGGGTATCTCTAAAAATTCCTTTCGGTCGTTTTTAGTTCACCCACGATAGCCTAAAAAGCAGGTTATCTTTAGCTCACCTTCTAAAAACTTAGCAGTTTTAGACGTTCTCAATCATAAGCACACCGCCAAAATATTTTCATAATTTAAGGTCTTGTTTTTTTGTGAAAAATATGTTATCATTGTAAGTAAGATTTTTTAGATAAAGGTAAATATGAGTAGAATAATAATAAAAATTAGCGGCGAAGCCTTAGCAGGCACAAACACTATATACGAAAATGATACTATAAATAATTTAATAGAAGATTTAAGAAAGCTAATAAAAGAGGGTAGCGAGCTTGGAATAGTAATAGGCGGCGGAAATATTTGGCGTGGTGCTGGAAAAGAAGTTGAAAGAACTATGGCAGACCAAATGGGAATGCTCGCAACTATTATGAACGCTATATATTTTAAAGCCCTTGCCAAAAATTCTAACCTTGAAAGCATCGTATACACCCCATTTTCTGCAGGGGCTTTCACAAAGCTTTATGATAGAGAAGATGTTCTTAAA
>WRFW01000170.1 GCA_009787435.1 Defluviitaleaceae bacterium | reverse complement strand
TTTTTTTCTTGCTGCTTGTGGGGGGGGGGCTGAAGCACCAGTATCAGACCCGGCACCAATAGACCCACCAGCACTAACCGGAGACCAAACAGAACAAGGCGATAATGCAACACAGCCTACATTAAGCTTAGAGGGTACGCTTAATATAGCAAGTTTTACAGATGAAGCATACACTTGGGCGGCAGCATTTCAAGGCGAGCACCCAAATTTAAATATAAATGTTGAAGTTGTCCCAATGGATAATGCAGCATTTCAAGAATGGTTAATGCCTCAATTAGCTTTGGGCGGCAGCATTCCAGATGTTATATTTTTAGAAGCTGAGTTTATACGCCAATTCGTTGAAACTCCATTTTTGCGTGATTTAAGCCACTTAGTTCCTGAAGCAAATGCATTAGATATATTCCAATTCACTATAGATGCAGGTACATATAACGGCGAAGTGAGAGCTTTTAGCCATCAAGCAACGCCTGGTGTTATGTATTTTAGAAGAAGCATGGCAGAGCGTTACTTAGGCACTTCAGACCCTGCAGAAGTTCAAGAATTTTTTAGAGATTTAGATTCAACAATTGAAGCTGCTAGGCTTATTAGAGATGGGTCTGACGGGCAAAGCTTCTTAGTGCCAGGTGTTTTTGAATTTTTCCGCGGCTTCGGTGCTAACAGACAACAGCCATGGATAGTAGATAACACGCTTACTATAGACCCTTTAATGATGGACTTTATTGATTTTGCAAGAACTCTTAATGAAGAGGGGCTTCAAGCACAAATAAGTGCATGGAGCGGACCTTGGTTCTCTTCTATGAATGATGATGTAGTAGACGCACACGGAAACCCTATTCAAGTTTTTGCTTATCTTTTACCAACTTGGGGTCTTCCATTCATTATCTTGCCAAATGCAGAAGACACAGCGGGTGATTGGGGCGTTATAGAATCACCGCTTCCTTATCAATGGGGCGGCACTTGGATGGCAGTAACGAGAGACGCTTCAAACCCAGAAGCTGCTGAAGAATTTATACGCTTTGCAGTTTTAAATGATGAAACCCAAGAAAGATGGGCAACGGGCTATTTCACAAACGAAAGATTGAGACAAATTGACCCTAGCCTTCCAGATTCTGTTTATCAAGGGCCAGGCGATTTAATTTCTTCAAGAATAGTAGCTGAAAGAATAGCACCAAGCTTTTCAACTGGTCCGCTCGTTGAATTTTTAGGTGGTCAAAACCCTTATGAAATTTTCGCAAGGCTTGCACCAAATGTTTCGTTAGCTCTTATGCAAGGAACAGATGCAGCAATTGGTGATAGGTGGCAAGATGCAGTTGGTGCTTATATTGAGGGGCAGCTAGGCTCGGTTGAAGAATTGTTACAATCTTTTAGAAACGATGTTAGCATTGTTCTTCCAAATGTAGATTTAGGAAACTAATAATCTGCCCTTTATATAGCTAGTGAGCGGTTCTTAGCTACTGCTTTATAAGAGTGAAAAAGCTATATTATGTGTACGGTCCCCCTTATATAGCTAGTGAGCGGTTCTTAGCCACTGCTTTATAAGAGTGAAAAAGCTATATTATGTGTACGGTCCCCCTTATATAGCTAGTGAGCGGTTCTTAGCCACTGCTTTATAAACCGTGAACAGCTATATAAGGGGGGGGCAAAAATCCAGTTTTAAAAACATAAAAATATAAACTACCAGTGAAGCTTAACTGTTTTGCTGGTAGTTTTTTAAGGAAAGGCGGCTCATTTTTTATGAACGGTAAGAAAAAAAATTATAAAAAAGCCAATCTAGCAAAAGACTATTTTGGATACATATTTATAATGCCATTTATTATAGTGTTTGTGTTGTTCGCACTTTGGCCTATAGCAAATACATTTTTCCTAAGCTTAACAGATGCAACTCTATTTACTATGCAAGACCCAAACATTATCGGCTTTGATAATTTCATTAGCCTTATAAATGATGATATGTTTAGAATAGCTTTCACAAACACTTGGTTGCTTTGGCTTGGAAATTTCGTTCCTCAAATGATATTAGCCTTAGTCTTGGCGGCAATGTTTGCAAGCACCACTTTTAAAATTAAAGGCGTTGGCTTTTTCAAAGCTATGTATTATTTGCCAAACCTTTTAATGCCAGTTACAATTGCAGCACTTTTTCAACACTATTTAACAGTTCATGGTCCTATAAACACTTTTCTAGTAGGCACAACCGGTATACTTTCAGAGCCTAGAAACTTTCTTGAAATTGTTACAGACACAAGAATAACTGTTATGTTTCTTCAAACTTGGATGTGGTTTGGGCAAACAGCAATCGTATTAGTAGCCGGGATGACTTCTATTTCACCAAGCTTTTATGAATCCGCAATGATAGACGGTGCTTCTCAAAGAAAAATGTTTTTTTCCATCACTTTGCCGCTTCTAAAACCTATACTTCTTTTCGTTTTGATTACTAGCTTAGTCGGTGGTATGCAAATGTTTGATATACCGCTTTTATTATCTGATGGTCCTCTAGGCCCGCCAGATAATGCAGTGCTAACATTAAATATGTTTATGAACGCAAGGCGTACACACCCTGCAAACGCAATAGGCAATGCGGCTGCTATCTCTGTAATCCTATTTTTCGTTTCTAGCTTCATCTCTATAATACTATTTAGAATGTTCCGCGAAGATGATGGCAAGAAAAGAAGAAGAAAGGAGAAAACTGCATAATGGACACATATAAGCTTAAAAATAATATTTATAAAACTTTGGCATATATTTTCTTAATAACGCTGTTTTTAATAACTTTTGTGCCAATATATATGCTTCTAATAAACGCAACGAGAAGCACAGAGCAAATAAACACAGGTTTTTCAATTTTACCAGGCACAAACCTTTTAGAAAACTGGCGAATTATTCAAGGGTTTGGTATAAATATACCATTAGGCTTTAGAAACAGTGCTATAATAGCAGTTTCAAGCACAGTGCTTTCTGTTTATTTCTCTCTTTTAACAGCTTATGCACTAGTCGTGTATGATTTTAAATTTAAGCGTTTATTTTATGGCTTCGTAATAGCGATGACTCTAGTGCCGCTTCAGCTTTATTTAATAGGCTTTTTTCAATATATGCACGCAATAGGGCTTCTTAATACTATGTGGCCTTTAATTATTCCTGCTATTGCAAGCCCGGCAGGCGTTTTCTTTTTCAAACAATATTTAGATGCAGCACTCGTTCCAGAACTTATTCAAGCAGCCCGTATAGATGGTGCTTCAGAATTCACTATATTTAATAAAATAGCACTTCCACTTGCTCGCCCAGGTGCATTTACACAAGCTATATTTGGCTTCGTTGCCGCTTGGAATTCATTTATGCCGCCTTTATTTATTATACAAGGCAATCAAGATTTACACACACTGCCTTTAATAATGCAGCGTTTGCAAGCTGGGCAGTTTAGAAATGATTTCGGCGCAATTTATCTAGGCATGGCAATAACACTAGTGCCTATAATTATCGTATACGCTGTTCTTTCTAAATATATCGTTAACGGTATTAGTCTAGGCTCTGTAAAAGAATAAGTTACTAAAAAAAGACCCTTTTAGGGTCTTTTTTTATAAATTCAATTTACTTCACACTTCAAAAAATAAACTTTATCAATTCCATAAGTGTATATAGCCATTTTGGGGGTGTATATTCCAGCGTCTATAATATCTTCAATCGTATTATTTTCAATGTAAAAATAATAGTGCCCTGTATATAAAAAGTATTTTCCACTTTCATTTTTGGCTAGCTTCTTAGCCGCTTCAATTGATTTAAGTGTAATACTTTTTGGTTTTAATCGAAGCAAAGGCAAAATTTTTTCATGCAAAATAGCGACAAGTATAACAGAAACTTCATCGCCATTTTGCTTAATTATCTCATAATCTTTTATGTAGCTTTCTGCTAACTTATCATCTATATGAAAATTTTTTCTAAAATAGTTTGCCACAGTTTTATTTAATTGCTTCATACTATTTTGGTTTGTAAAAGTTGCATATCTTATAATTGCTATATCATCTAAATTTAAAATTTGCTTGCGTCTGCTTTTAGTTGGTATAACTTTTTTAAAACTCTCAAAAAAATTATACCTTGCTAGCCAAGGTATAATTTTTGGTAAAGGTGATACTTTTAGCATTATAAAGATAAAGAGTGGCAAATTTCTTTCGTGTTTCCATACACTTTTTTATATTCTGCATACAATCTTTCGTATTTTTTAACACTCTCACTATTAGGTTTAATTATATCGCCATAGCTAACAAACTTTTCAGCACAGCTTGCTATATTTTCAAACCAGCCGCAGCCAACAGCTGCAAGCATAGCAGCTCCAAGCCCAGGGCCTTGCTCCACCGTTAGCGTTTGTATGTCTGCATTAAAAATATCGGCTTGCATTTGCAGCCAATCACTATTTTTAGCACCCCCACCAACCGAGATAATAGTTTTGAATTTTTCGCCTTTAGCTTCTTCCATTATTATTTGAGAATCTTTTAAAGAAAAAGTAATTCCCTCTAAAATAGCTTTTGCAAAATGCTTTATAGTGTGTGTTGTGTCTATTCCTATAAAGCTTCCTCTTATTTTGCTATCTACATGGGGCGTTCTTTCACCTACTATATATGGGGTGAAAATTAAACTGCTTTCAAGCTCGTTTATGCCCTCTAAAAGGTTTTTAAAATCTTCGCCTTTTGAAAAAGTATCTCTAAACCAGCTTAAGCTGTGCCCTGCTGAAAGGGTTACTCCCATTGAATAGTGGCTATTTTCGGCTGCATGGTTAAAAAAGTGAAGTTTGCCGCCATAGCTTCTCACTTTATCTTCATAAGTTGCAAACACACCAGAAGTGCCGATGCTAGCCATTCCTATTCCAGGCTTAACGATTCCCGCACCAACTGCTGCACAAGCGTTGTCTGCACCGCCTGCAAACACTTTCACTTCTTTTTTAAACCCAAATTCAGCTTTTAAAGTGCCGACTAAGCTAGTTGATTCTAAAAGTTTAGGGTAAATTTCTTTATTAAGTTCAAAGGCTTCTCTTATTTCAGAGCTCCAATCTTTTTTATTAATATCTAACATTAGAGTTCCAGCGGCATCGGAATAGTCCATGCTTTTGTTTCCTGTTAAGAAGTATGCTAAATAGTCTTTTGGAAGTAAAAAGTGTTTTGTTTTTGCCCAAATTTCTGGCTCATTTTCTTTCACCCAAAGTATTTTTGGAAGAGTAAAGCCCTCTAATGCTATATTTTTAGTAATATCTACTATGTTTTTAACTGTTGCCATTATTTTTTCGCATTGGGCGGTTGTGCGGGTGTCGTTCCAAAGTATGGCGTTTCTTAAAACTTTATCATTTTCATCTAATAGCACTAAGCTATGCATTTGCCCTGAAAAGCTTATTCCCTCAAGTGTGTCTTCAAAGTCTGCCACTTTAGTTTTTAATTCTTCTATAACTTTTTTAGCTGCATTCAGCCACTCTTGCGGGTCTTGCTCGCTATAGCCTGGCTTTGGAGTAATTAAAGGGTAATCGGCAGTAGCAGTTTGCACAACTTCGCCGCTTTTATTCATTAGCAACGCTTTTAGAGAGCTAGTCCCTAAATCCAAACCTAATACGTACATAAAATCTCCTATCTAGCAGCTATCTCATAAATTTTTCTAGCGTCTTCCATGTCTAGCTTTTTAAAATTTGAAAAACTTCCACCAGTATTTATTTTCAATACTTCTATTAATGCTGGAATATCTTCTCTTTTTGCTCCTAATTCTTCAAAACTAGTTGGCATTCCTATAGATTTAAAAAACTCTTTAATTGCTTTAATTCCTGCAAGTGCAGTTTCTTTTTTGTCCCCTTTATGTTCTATTCCCCAAATATTTTCAGCAAAGCGAACAAATCTATCTAAATCTTCTTCGTATACATATTCCATCCAAGCAGGGAACATAACTGCAAGCCCTGCCCCATGTGCCACGTTATACATTGCACTAAGTTCATGCTCTAGCATATGTGTGCCCCAATCTGGCATTCTACCAACGCCAACTGTGCCATCGTGTGCTATTGTTCCTGCCCAAGTAAGGTTTGCCCTAGCTTCATAGTTATTCGGGTCTTTAATTGCTATCGGTGCTTCTTTAATTATAGTAAGAATAACTGCTTCGCAAAGCCTATCTGTAATTTCTACTCCTTTTGTAGTTGTGAAATATCTTTCAAGCACATGGCTAGTCATATCTACTACACCGCAAGCTGTTTGGTATGCAGGCAATGTATAGTTTAATTCTGGGTTCATTAATGAAAATACCGGAATCATAGCATCATGCACGAGAGACCTTTTAAGCGGCGGGTTGCTCATTTTAGTAATAACAGTTGCAGAGCTCGCTTCAGAGCCTGCTGCAGGTATCGTTAGCACTGTTGCAACTGGCAAAGCTTTTCCAACAGGTGCTTTTTGGTCAAATAAGTTCCAAAAATCACCCTCATAAGGCACACCAACAGCAATTGCTTTAGCAGAGTCTATAGCACTGCCCCCGCCAACTGCTAATATAAAGTCTACATTTTCTTTGCGGCAAAGCTCTATTCCCTCATATACTAAGCTGTCCACAGGGTTTGGCACAGCACCGCCGAGAAGCACATAAGAAACGCCTTCTTTTTTAAGGCTTTCTTCCACACGCCCAAGCAAGCCGCTTTTAACTACCGAGCCTGCACCATAGTGAATTAAAACTTTATTTGCGTTATATTTTTTTAAATAGCTGCCAGCTTCATTTTCAACATCTTTCCCGAAAATAAACTCTGTAGGTTTTTTAAATGAAAAATTTTGCATTATATTCCTCCTAAGAATGGTCTTAAAATTACACACACCATTATATCACAATATTTCTTTTGCGTCTACCCACAATCTTTCTAAGTTGTAAAAATTCCTGTTTTCTTCGTTAAATATATGAACAATTATATTGCCAAAATCTAAAAGAACCCACCCATCTTTTTTAAGCCCCTCTATATTTGCAGGTTTTGCAAGCTCTGCTAAATAGTCCGTTAAAGCGTCTATATGGCTTTCATTTTTCGCTGTTGCTATTATAAAATAATCGCCTAAGCTGCTTATCTCGCTTATATTTAACACTTTAATATTTACAGCTTGTTTTTCCTCTAAAATTTGCTTAAATTGATTAATTAATTCCATAGTTCTCCTTTAAGTCTTCCAATAGTAAAAAGCAGTTTGGGTGAATAAACATACCCCTTTTTTTCTCTAATAAATACATCAATTGCGTGTGTATTGCTCTGTTAATATCTTCATATGCTAAGCTTTTCAGTTTTTCTCTTTCTGGGAAAATTCTATTTGGTTCAAAAGCGTCTGCTATATATATAATTTTTTCTAACATACCCATATTGCTTCGCCCTATAGTGTGATAGCGTATAGCGTCTAAAATATCTTTATTTTGTATGCCTTGCTCTTCGGCTAAGTCTGCCCCTATAAAGCCGTGTATTAAAGGTGTTTGTGTTATCGTTAGCGGCGGCATTTGCGTGTTATATTTTTTTATATGTTCGTCTATTTGTTCTCTCGTGTATTCTTTTGCAATATCATGAAAAAGGGCAGCAATCTTCGCTTTTTCTTCGTTTATATTGTAATGCTTTGCAAGTGCCATAGCTTCTTCGGCAACGCCAAATATATGTTTGTAACGTTTTTCTTTTAATTTTTTAAGCTCGGCATCGGCATATTCATAAATGCTGTTATCAAAACTTATTTTATAAAGCTCATTTTCTTTAATATATGCTGCCGCTTCTCTAGGCACTAAGTGTTCAAATTCTTTTTCATCGCTAATTAGTTCACGCACATATGTTGAAGAAATTTCTAAAAAGGGAATTTTAAAAACACGGTATTTTATATTTTTGGGAATTTTAAGAGGGTAGCCCGGTCTGTTTAAAATTAAAAAAGTAACTAACTCTTTCAGTTTTTCAAACCCTTCCCATGCTTCTAAATCTTCTAAAATATCTGCCCCTATTGTGAAAAAAAGCTCGGCTTCTTCGTTTTCTTCTTTAATTATTTTCATAGTTTCATGGCTGAAAGATAACCCCGCACGTTTTATCTCTATATCCGATATAGTATATTTTTGCTTATCTGTATTTTGCTTATTTACAGCTAGTTTAACCATATTTAAGCGGTGTTCTTTAGGCGTTCTTTTGCCTTTAAGCGGGTTTTCACCAGTCGGTATTATAATTAGTTCATCTATTGCTAAATCTTCTTTTATGCTAGCCATTACTTGCAAATGCCCATTGTGGATAGGGTCAAAACTGCCGCCGAATATTGCAATTTTTTTCATCGTTAAATCTCCAAATGTTTCAAGTCTTTTTTAATTTTAAAATGCCCAAGCAGTCCTATACTAAGTTTGTATTTTGGCTATGCTTCTTTCAAATTTTTTTAATATTTTTATAAAGCTATTATAACACATCATGCCAATGTTTTGCAAGTTTTTGTTTCAATAAATAAAAAGGGTTTTATAGGTTTATGTTGCAATTGCGGCGGATTTCTGCTATAATTATTATCAATGAGCTTTTCGGAAAATATATTTAGCTTTTTGGAAAAAATGAATAAAGGAGAGGTTAAAATATGCAAAAAATTGTTGAAGCTATTCCTAATTTTAGCGTCAGCGGGGGCACTGTTTTAGAAGAGCTTCTAACTTTGGCAAAAAGTTTTGAGGGTGTTACTCTTTTAGACTCGAGCAGCGACACTAGCCATAATCGCACAGTTGTAACGCTTCTTGGCGATTATTCTGGAATTAAAAAAGCTACAATCTCTCTAGCTAAATATGCTATAGAAAATATTGATTTAAGCACACACAAAGGCGAACACCCACGCATGGGTGCTGTAGATGTTATCCCTTTTGTGCCTATAAAAAATATTACCATGGAAGAATGCATAGCACTTTCTAAGGAAGTTGCGGAGGAAGTTAGCAAAAATGGTCTGCCGGTCTTTTTATACGAAGAAACAGCTATGGCTATTCA
>WRFW01000169.1 GCA_009787435.1 Defluviitaleaceae bacterium | reverse complement strand
ATTTTCTAAAACGCCTCGCAAAAAGTTTTCTCTAATGTTAAAAGCGTTGAAAACGAGTATACTAACAGCAAAACCTATAACTAAAACTAGAACTAGTAAAGAAATTATGAGAGGAATAAAGCTTCGTTTCTTCTTAACGTCTTCAAATTCTCTTGCACTATCACCTGTCATTATTGCCATTAGCTCACCTCCTTAATGCTATGTTTATAGCTCACAACTTCATCAATTATTTTTTGTTCGCTCTGCTTTTCTTCAAATAAGTGCTCTTCAAATTTGTTTTCTTTGAGCTTATCAAGTGTTTTCCGTTCTTTTGAAGCTTCTATTAGAGCTAATCTTTTTTGCTCTAATATTAATTCTGCTTTCATTAACACGTCTTTTTGCCGCTCTATACATTTTTTCAAATGTTCTATGTAATTATTTAATCTTATAAACTCAGTTGGTAACAATTTTGAGCCGCCAACAGGGCACACTTCGCCTTTAAATTTTTTCAGCGAACTATCTTTTTCAGCAAATAATCCCTCAAGCTTTTCTCTTTCTTTTGCAACTATATTAAGAGTTTTTGCAAATTCAAGCTCTTTTTGATTTTCCACTTGCTCTTTAAAGCCTAATATAGGCTGAAGTTCAAATTTAAATTTTGCCATGCGGAGTGTTTCCCTTTCTAATTTTTTGAAAATACCCAAGTTTAACTAGACCAAAACTATATTCTAGCTAAGTTGCTTAAAAATAGTCAATTAAGTTTTAAACTTACTCACTGCCAACTATTTCGTTCATATTATTTAAAGTATCGCTAAATTCTATTTTTTCATCTGTCGATTGTGTTAAAAAGTCTTTTATCATGCCGTTTTTTGATATAGCGTAATCTATCTCTGAATTTGAGCCAGAAACATAAGCCCCTATATTTATTAAATCTTCTGAATCTCTATAAGTTGCCATTATGCTTTTAAGTTCATTTGATTTTTGCCTATGTTCTTTTGAAGTAATATCTGGCATTACACGGGAAACGCTAGCTAACACATCTATAGCGGGATAGTGGTTTTTATTTGCAATTTTTCTATTTAACACTATGTGCCCATCTAATATACCACGGGCGGTGTCGGTTACTGGCTCTGTAATATCATCTCCGTCTACTAATACGGTGTATAAACCAGTAATAGAGCCTTTATCTGAATTGCCAGCACGCTCTAAGAGTTTTGGCATTACCGAAAAAACAGACGGCGTATAACCTCTTGTAACAGGGGGCTCGCCTGCGGCTAATCCAACTTCTCGCTGTGCCATTGCATATCTAGTTAAAGAGTCCATTAAAAGGAGAACGTCTTTTCCCTCTTCTCTAAAAAATTCAGCTATAGAAGTTGCAACTTCGGCAGCTTTCAGCCTAACTAAAGCAGGTTCATCACTAGTAGCAACTACTAAAACTGAGCGTTTCAAACCCTCTTCGCCTAAGTCTTTTTCAATAAATTCTCTAACTTCACGCCCACGCTCGCCTATTAAAGCGATTACATTTATATCTGCTGAAGTGTTTCTAGCTATCATCCCCATAAGGGTCGACTTTCCAACACCACTACCCGCAAATATACCACACCTTTGCCCTTTGCCAATAGTTAAGAGACCATCTATCGCACGCACACCAAGAGGGAGAGGTGTATCTATTCGGTTTCGCATTAATGGGTTTGGCGGCTTATTAGTTACGGGGAAATTTTTGCCCTCCGTTATTTGAGGCATACTATCTAAAGGCTTGCCGACGCCATCTAAAACTCTGCCTAAAAGTTTATCACTTATTTTAATTGTAATAGGCTTATCGGAAGCTTCAACTATAGAGCCAGGGCGAACACCCTCCATACTGCCTAGGGGCATTAAAAGAATTTTATTTTCTCTAAACCCTACGACTTCTGCAAGTATATTTTTATTTGCACTACTTCTTATATTGCAAGTAGAGCCAACGCTAACATCTGGACCTATAGATTCTATAGTGAGTCCAACAACTTGGCTAACTTTGCCAAATTTTTTGACGTAGTTAGCTGATAAAACTTGTTTATACTTTTCAAAGTCTTGCAGTTGCATAGTGCCGCTCCTTTTTTTAATTAAAATCCCCTTAATGACAAAGTCCGCAAACTATACTTGCAGCTAGGATTCTTATGTTAATTTTAAATTTCATAAACCTATTACCCATTCGCGAGTATATATTTCAAATTATCTTTTAAGGCTTCATATTTCGTATCTAGCCCACAATTTAAATTGCCTAAAGAAGTTTCTATTATACAATCTGTTGGCTTTAGCATAACGTCCATAACGATATTTACATTTGCAACGTGGTCTAAAGCTTTCATTATTTCAAGCTGGTCTACACTATCATAATCTTCTGGGGAAAGATGCACAGTTATATCATCCGCAAGAGGCACTTCATTTAAACCTTGCTTCACTAATATAGAAGCCAAATATTTATTTAAAACTTTTTCACTACCAATTATTTTATCCATAATGGATATTACTAGGTCTATAACTTCCGGCTCTATTTTCGCTATAAAATCTTCTTTATATTGAACTGCTTCTAAGCGTATATTTTCGGCTTCTGCAAGCATTTTTTCTACTTCTTCTTTAGTTTCAGCTATAGCTTGCTCTTCGCCCTCTTGCTTTGCTCTTTCAAGCTCTGCCGCATAATCTAAAGCCGCTTTTTGGTTTGAAGCTTCAACAATTTGGTCTGCAGTTAGCTTTGCATTATTAAGTATGTTTGCCGCTTCTAGCTCAGCTTCCCGCTTAGCATTTTCTATAATGTTTTTTGCAGAAAACATAGCTTCTTCAACAGTTTGCTCGGCTTCGGGGTTATCATAATAAACGGTGCCTGCCCCTGCCGCCAAATTTTGAGGAATGAAAGCTTCTTGGTTTCCATTAATTATAATGATATTGCTAGTATCGACTGTACTGTATTGAGATTTTATAATCCTAGACAATTAAATCATCCCCCCCGCCTCTTGAAACTATAATGTCTCCGGCTTCTTGCAATCTTCTTATAACATTAACTATACGCTGTTGGCTTTCTTCCACATCTGACCGGCGAACAGGCCCCATAAATTCCATATCTTCTCTTATCATCACAGCAAGACGCTTAGAAACGTTTGAAAGTATAAGGTCTTGAACTTCGGCTGTGGAGCCTTTAAGGGCAATTGCCAAGTCTTTATTGTCTATATCTTGTCTCAAGATAGTTTGAATGTCTTTATTTGAAAGGTTCATAATATCTTCAAAAACAAACATACGCTTGCGGATTTCTTCTGAAAGGTCGAAATCTTCTGTTTCTAGAGTGTCCATAATATTTTTCTCTGTGCCACGGTCCACAGAAGAAAGAATTTCAACAACAGAATCTACACCACCAACGGTTGTATAAGATTCTAGCATCAGCTTTGAAAGCTTGTTTTCCAACGCTTTTTCTACTTCTTTAATAACATCTGGCGAAGTTTGATTCATTAAAGCTATACGCCTTGTAACATCGGATTGGCGTTCTGGGGAAAGCTCTGCCAATATTTGTGCCGCTTGTGTAGGTTTTAAATATGACAATATAAGTGCAATTGTTTGGGGGTGCTCATTTTGGATGAAGTTAAGAATTTGCCCTGCTTCGGCTTTTCTTATAAAATCAAACGGGCGAACTTGTAAGCTTGTAGTCATTTTTGATATGATATCAAATGCCTTTTCTTGACCAAGTGCCGATTCTAATATTTGTTTAGCATAGCCTACACCACCTTCGGTGATATAATCTTGGGCTAGACAAACTTGATAAAATTCTTCCAAAACAGCGTTTTTTGTTTCCGGCAATATTGCAACTGTATTCGCTATTTCTAGAGTTACAGTTTCAATTTCGTCTTCTCTGAAATGTTTAAACACTTCAGACGATTTTTCGGGTCCGAGCGTTATTAAAAGAATAGCGGCTTTTTCCCTCCCTGTTAACTCTTCTATAGAAGTTTTCATTTTTTATTCCCATCCTTCATTTAACCATGAGCGGAGCAACTGTGCAACTGCTTCTGGTTTTTCATTTACAAATTTATCAATTTGCTGTTTCACTTCGGAATCAACAGCGTATGCAAGGTCTTGCAGTTTTTGCGTTTCTTGCTCATCTTCAACTTCTATTTTAGTAGTAACTAAAACATCTTCAATTGAAAGCTCTGGCTCCACTTCCACCTCTTTTTCTCTTTTCGTGCCACGAAGTATACCGAAAGCTAAGAGAAGTATAAAAGCAATTAATATAGCAGCAAGCACTATACCTTGCCAGTTCATAGGTGTTACTTGCTCTTCAAAGAATAACGGTCTTTGAAAAATAGTAATAGCTACATTTTCAACAGGAACACCTGTAGCATTTGAAGCTAATAAAATAAGTTGGTCAAAGCCTTCAAACTGCTCTGCTGTTAGTATAACATTATTTCTATGAGCTATACTAAATTCTTGGAAAGAACCATAATCGTCCAAAGCACCTTGCTGCCTTAAAACCGCTTCATTAAAAATTTGATTAATATAGGCTGTAATAGAAACTGAAGAAAGCTCTGGAACTAATTCACCTGCAATTTGCACTTCATGCTGTTGAACTGTGTTAAAAACATAATCAACTACACTTGAAGACCTCATAGCTTCGGTAGTTTGCCCAGCACCGCCTATAGGAAATATGCCTGCATTTGCATCAGCCCCTGCTGGCGGCAAAAGCTCGCCCGCTTCGCCAGAAGCTTCTTCATCAAAAAGCTCTGCTCTAGCAACTAACCCAGTAGTAGCACCATCAACAGGCGGCACATGAACTACAGTTTGAGTTACTATATCACCCCTAGTAACACTTGGCGAAGCTGCTACGGAAACATTATCAAAAAGAGAAGAAAAAACATTAAGCACATTTGATTCCATAAGCAGAGCGTGTGCAGCTATTGGGTCTAAATCACCTGCACTGCCAAACCTATCATCTCCAACTCTTGAGCCATCAAAAATGGAACGCATATTTTGGTCTGTAATATGTACGTTTTCTATCGTTAAACCCTCTACAGAGTTTGCTATAGTGTTTGCAAGTGATAATGCCATTCCACTATCTATTTGGGCACTAGTTACTAACACTACCGAAGCTGAAGGCCTATTTGCGTCTGTTCTAACTATTGGGCTTGGGTTGCCCGGGTTAATATTTACTGTAGCGTGTTGAATAGCATCTAATTCCATTAAAGTTGCTGCTATTTGGCTTTCCTGAGCACTTCTAAACATTTGGTCTCTAGTATCTTGGGCTGTTCCCATCCCTATATTATCAAAGGCATCCTCTAAAGAAAAGCCTTGGCTTGGAACTAAGAGACCACCAGTAGTTAATAAAACTTGTGCCCGTTGGATATCTGGTTCACGAACTTGTATAGTTCTAAAATTGCCTGAAACTCTAAAAGGTATATTTTCAGCTTCAAGCGCTTCTTGAATATTTGCAGAAACAGCAAAAGCGAGGTTACTTTCAAGTATAACCCAGTTTGGTCTTAAAGCGAAGAATAAGGTTACAACAACTGCTACAAAAAGAGCAACGAAACCAAGACCTACTCGCCTTCGCCCTGCAGGCTCCATCGCTTGCCATTTGTTTTGATATATATTATAAATATTTCGTGCTCTTTCTCCCATTGTTATTCCTATTCTCCTTAATTAAGTTAGTTATTTAAGATAAACCTGCAAAGCCTTTATGATAGCTTGCTCAAAATTAAAAAAGCAGTGGCTAAAATTTTCGCTAGCTATCATAAAGGCTTTGCTTCTATTACTATAATAAATAAAACTTTTTAACTATACAGGCATATTTATTATTGTTCTATAAGCGTCCATTATGCTTGAAGTTACTTGAGCTGTAAAAGTTACTAACGTTTGTACTTTTTGCTCAGCAAGCA
The DNA here is from genome assembly GCA_009787435.1 of Defluviitaleaceae bacterium. Classification (GTDB taxonomy): domain Bacteria; phylum Bacillota; class Clostridia; order Lachnospirales; family UBA5962; genus WRFW01. The sequence goes on along the minus strand of WRFW01000169.1, from coordinate 3,052 downwards.
TTACCGCTAAAATATCGTCTGTTTCGCCTGTAACAAATTGCAGCTGTAAATTTGCAAGCTCATTTTCTGCTGAGCTCGTTTCATTAAAAAGGTTTAACATACTATCAAAAATTAGAGCGAAGCCATCGCCATTATCCGCCGGAATTTGTATATTATTTGCAGCTAAATTAGATACATTCCCGAAACCTGCTATTTGGTTTATATTCATAATATTTTATTTAAACTCCCTAGTTTACTAGTTAATCTTATGAGGCAAAAATAATCGCCTTTAAAAGACTGGCAAGCCTATCTTGCTTGCCCTATTTCTAAAGTTCTATTAATCATTGAGCGTGTAGTAGTCATCGCTGTTATATTTGCTTCATAAGAGCGGCTAGCACTTATCATATTTACCATTTCATAAACAATGTTCACATTTGGCATACGCACATAACCATTTTCATCTGCATGGGGGTGTGCTGGGTCGTGAACTAAAGGTCCGGGTGTATTGTCTGTATGTATTGTTGAAACTGAAACGCCTGCTGGTCTAAAGTCTGAAAAACGCCCATTTTGGTTATTAACACCTGTTAGATTTTGTGCTTCATTTCTAAATGGAAGCATATTTCTTTCGCCTAGCGGTCCTCTATCTAACACGCTCAAACTTTCATCTATAATATTACCAAAACTTTGGCTTGGATTAGAAGAAAGCACAACTGCTTGTCTACTATAAGGTGTGCCATCTGCCGTTATAGTTGTGTTTGCGTTCGCTATATTTTGCGAAATTATATCCATTCTAAGGCGTTGGGCAGTTAACCCAGAAGCACTTACATTTAAAGAGTTAAAAAAAGACATTTTGCAAACCTCCCTTAATATATTTTAAACAATTGGGCATCTCTAAAAACTCCCTTTGGTCGTTTTTAGCTCGCCCTTGAAAAGCCCAAAGAACGGACTATATTTAACGCACCTCTTAAAAATTAGAAGTTTTTAGAGACACTCAATTAGTGAACTTCTATATGTTGCTATTCAAAACAGTGTTTATTCTTCTAAAATTATTCATAAGGCTTATTGATATCGAATCATACCTTGCAGAGTTTTGGTATAAAGCAACCATTTCGGCTTCAATATCAATATTGTTGCCATCCATACGGAGCGGGTTATTAGAAGCAAGCGTTTGAACAGCCGGGCGCACGTTATCTAAATTTATAGGTGTGCCAGTTCGCCTTGCTGTGTTAATCTCGTTTGCAAGCTCATTTTCAAAACTTACAACATTCCGCCTAAAACCTGGTGTATCTATATTAGCTATATTATTTGCTATAACTGTACCGCGAAGCTGAACAGCTTGAAGACCCAAGCCTAAAACATTATTCACGGAGAAAAGATTATTTAACATATGTATACCTCTCATTTTAAAGACGAACTTTGAAATTCATCATTATATATTTTAACCTTTTTCAAGAGAAATGTAAATACAAATTTTTTGAAAATCACAAACGCATTTTTATTAGTTTTTCTAATTTTATAGAGCATTACCCTAAACGAAAGACTTCACCTTTGTGCAAGTTGCCAAAAATTCATAAAAACTTTTGGCAACTCTTGCAATGCGCACATTTATCACCAAACAAAATTAACCATTCTTTCTGAATAATCGTGAACCAAATCTTCCCTCATATAGTCAATAAATCTATTAATTAAGGCTGAGGCTTCCGCTTTTGTAATTCTTCTTTGTGGGTGAAAATTTCCATTTGTGTCTCCGCTAATTATTCCAAGCTCTGCAGCTGCGGCTATTTCTCTCCTAGCCCAAGGCGATATGCTAGCACTATCTGTAAAAACAGTTACAGGCGTCGGGTTTGGAGAAACATTTTCAAGCCCTAATGCACGAATTAAAACCGCAACTACTTCTTCTCTTGATATTGCTGTGTCTATATGAAAGTTACCATCGTTTCTGCCATGTGCAATGCCTGCTCTATATGCAGCCATTATTATGGGGTATTCTGGTCTTTCACGGGTAATGTCCGGAAAGACTATTCTAGTTGTCCTATTAAAAGCGTTTAAAGGCTGAATAGTAGGCACTTCTATGCGAAGTGCATGAACTAATGCAGAAATAAACTCTCCTCTAGTCATCACTTGGCTTGGCACAAAATGCGTTGTTTGACCTGTCAAAATTTGCTGAGCAAAAAGCCTGCTTATATCTCTTTCTGCAAAATGCCCCCGCAAATGGCTTAAATCTGGGGCTATTAACTGTTCAAAAGTTTGCCTAGTTTCAATCGAAGCACTTCCGCTTCTATCTACATTGTGAAAAGGAGCAGCAGGGATAAAAATATCATAAGCTAAAATGCTATTGTTTTGCATAAAATGCATATAATTGCCTGAAAAGCTTATTGGCGTTGGCGTTGTTGGATTGTATAAAAGAGAAGTTGTAACACTAACGCTTGGGCGTACTTGGTAACTCATTTGCCAATTTGGTGCAAGCACCCAAGTATCTAACCTTTGTGTTTCTGTATTTGAATAAGGGCTGCTGAAGCCATATATAACGCCATTAACTTCTTTTATATAATCGCCTGTTGGTCCCTCAAAAACAGCACGCTTAGAAATATTTCCTCTATAAAAGATTATTCCTGGGTTATGGTCTTCAATTATGCTTATTATAAATTCACTTCTATCTAAGTCTAGTGTGAAAGTGTCTGTAATCGGTTCACCATCTTCATCCAACCCAACAGTTGCAGTAATTAGTTCTGCCCAAGCTGAAGCTGTGTAATTTTTAATTACTTGGTTTGCTTCTCTTCGCCAATCTACTGAAAAGCTCATAGCTCTTTCAAGATTTATGTTTTCACCATCTTCAGCGGTTACTGCTAGAGTTCTTGTAAAGTTTCCGAAATCGGCGGCTGTAATATCCCCGCCACCAACGGTTATTTCACCGTTCACTTCGCTAGGGTTTCCAGATATAAAAATAATCTCTGTGTATTCAAAAGTGCCTGTTATATCTCTTCTTCCGTTTAAAGAGGGGTCTAACAGCCTTTCTGTTACGGTCGGCATTCTTAAACCCTCTGAAATGCCGCCGCTAAAGCCCATAGTGCCC
>WRFW01000168.1 GCA_009787435.1 Defluviitaleaceae bacterium | reverse complement strand
CCTGCATCGCCTGCAAGTTTACCACCTTGAATAGAAGCACCAACAGCAACACATTCATCTGGATTAATTCCTTTAAAAGGCTCTTTGCCTGTAAGCTTTGTAACCGCTTCTACAACAGCAGGTATTCTAGTAGACCCACCAACTAATATTATTTTATCTAATTCATTTGGTGATAAATCTGAATCTTTAAGAGCTGTGCGAACTGGTTCCATAGTTTTTTCAACTAAGTCTGCTGTTAGCTCTTCAAATTTAGCACGTGTTAAGTTTATATCTAAATGCTTTGGACCCTCTGCATTTGCTGTAATAAATGGCAAGTTTATATTTGTTGTAGTTGTGCTTGAAAGTTCTTTTTTCGCTTTTTCAGCTGCATCACGAACACGCTGAAGTGCCATCTTATCGGAGCTAAGGTCTATTGCGTCTGATTTTTTGAATTCTGATATAATATAATCTACAATTCTTTCATCAAAATCATCACCACCGAGTTTGTTGTTACCAGAAGTAGCTAAAACTTCAATAACACCATCTCCTATGTCTATTATACTAACATCAAATGTTCCACCGCCTAAATCATAGACCATTATTTTTTGTTCTTTTTCATTATCTAAGCCGTATGCTAAAGCGGCACTTGTAGGCTCGTTTATAATACGTTCCACTTCAAGACCCGCAATTTTACCTGCATCTTTAGTCGCTTGTCTTTGACTGTCTGTAAAATAAGCAGGCACTGTTATAACAGCTTTTGAAACAGTTTCACCTAAGTAGCTTTCAGCATCTTGCTTTAATTTTGTTAAAATCATAGCTGAAATCTCTTGTGGTGAATATTCTTTGCCGTCAATTTTTTCTTTGTGGTTAGTACCCATATGCCTTTTTATACTTATTACTGTTGCATCTGGGTTAGTAATAGCTTGGCGTTTTGCACCATCACCTACAAGCCTTTCCCCTGTTTTAGTGAAACCTACTATAGATGGTGTAGTTCTTGAACCCTCAGCGTTTGGAATAACTACAGGCTGCCCACCTTCCATAACTGCCACACAAGAATTTGTTGTTCCTAAGTCTATACCTATTATTTTACTCATAATCAATTCCTCCAATTAATTTAAATTTTTTAATCTAATTTGCAACTTTAACGTAACTATGTCTTATTATTTTTTCTTTATATTTATAGCCTTGTTGTAACTCTTCTATTATTTCACCCGATTTAAAATTTGCGTTATCTTCTGTAGAAACTGCATTGTGAATATTTGGGTCAAACTCTCCAGAAACATCTATTTTTTCAATGCCTATTTGCTCCATTATGTTTTCAAACTGCTTATAAATCATTATTATGCCCTTGTGCACATCGTCTTTCTCGTCTAAACTTTTGGCAGCTCTTGTGAAATTATCTATTACGGGTAATAAGCTGTCTATCGTGTCTCGGACACCATCATCATACATACTTATTTTTTCTTTCATAGTTCTTTTTCTAAAATTATCAAATTCTGCCATTGTTCTTTGCAATTTGTCTGTTAATTCTTTTGTTTTATCTTCTTCCTGTTCGGGAGCATCTAAAATTTCTAAATCGTCTACGCCTTCTTTATCGCCTATATCTTCTAAATTTTGAAGGTCTTCATCTTTTTCATTTTCTTCGCTCATTAATTGCCTCCAATGTTGTATTTAAAATTGCTACTGCCCTTGCATAGTCCATACGTTTGGGACCTACTATGCCAAGCTGCCCTATTTGCCCCTCGCCTATCATATAATTAGCTTTTATTATGCTGCAATCTTTCAGCTCTTCAATTTCTAGCTCTTCACCGATTACTATCTCAATACTATCTTCGCCAGGTTTATCTAAAAGGGATATTATTCTGTCTTTCTCTTCTAAAGTTTTAAATAAAGTTTGTGCTTTATTCACATCGCTAAACTCAGGATAGGCTAAAATATTATTAACGCCGGCTACTAGAAAATCTTTTTCGGTTTCCATTTTTAAAATTAAAGCTATTCTATTTAAGATTTCTTCTAAAATTGGCTCTGTAGCTTCGAGCTTTATAGCTTCAATTTCTTCCGCTGTTTTACCCTTTAAAATGCTATTTAAATTGTTAGTCCACATTGTCAAAGTTTCTATATCATATTCTTTTTCGGTTTTAATTTTAGTATTTTTCACTAATTTAGTAACTGTAATAACTACTAAAACAAGTTCATTAGCATCTAAAGGGATTAGCTGAATATAGTGAACCAAAAGGTTTGTTGGCGTTTCAGAAACAATTGTCGTATAATTTGTTAAAGCAGCTATTGCTTTGGCAGTTTCTTTCATTAGGTGTTCAGTTTGGTTTACATTTTGAACTATAATATTTTTTAAATATTGGGCTTGCTCATCATTTAAATTTTTGCCTTCCATTCTATCTACATGGAGACGGTAACCTTTATCGGACGGTATTCGCCCAGCACTAGTGTGCGGGGCAATTATTAAGCCCATTTCTTCGAGGTCGCTCATTTCGTTTCTAATTGTTGCAGAGCTTATGCCTAAATTATGTTTTTTTTCTAAAGCTCTGGAGCTAACAGGTTCACCGGTGTTAATATATTCTGTTATTATGGCTTCTAAAATTTTAAATTTACGCAAATCTTTTTCATTGTTTAGCAATTCATCCCTCCCCATCTATTAAACTACATAAAAATGTATAAACACTAAGTTTATTAGCAGAGTGATTTAGTGAGTGCTAAATCATGTTTAATATAATATCATACTTTTGAAAATTTGTCAAGCATTTTTTTAAAAAAATTTTAAAAAAATTTTTAAAGAGTGCAGCGGGCATAATTTTAAAATAAAAAAACCTCCTATAAAATTAGGGAGGTTTCAAATTTGTAGGCTTTGTGGACTTATATTTATTTGTAGATTTTGTGGAAACGTTAATTGTTCAAATTTAGTTTAATTTAAAATACAGTTGTTTTAGAGCTGTGTATATCATTAAAATTTCCTTAGCATTAATTTTAATTTAATATAGTGTGCATTTAATTAATTTTTGCATTCAATGCTGTTCTTTTCAGGTTATCCTCATTCAAAATAGTTTATGTTTCAATTATTCTAATATCTGCTATAGTCCATTTAAAATAGTTTCTTTCTCTTTAAAGTTGTTCAATGCATATCTAATTTGCCTAGTTTTTGTTAGTTTATATTAAGCTATTTTTTGCCTAGTTTACTTTTAATTTATTTGAGCTGCTCGGGTTGCCTAATTTATTTTTAATTTATTTGAATTACTCGGTTGCCTAGTGTAGTTTCAATTTTTTTAATTTATTTGTATGGTTTTAATAATGCCCAAGTTAAATAGTTTTAATTTTGCCTAAGTTAAAGTCAATTATTTGTGTTACTCAATTGCCTAGTTTTCGTTAAATGTGTGTTTTATTTTAAATATGTTTTGATATATGTATGATTTTCATTAATTTCAGATGTATTATTTTTAAAACTTAGTTTCATGCTCGTTATTTTAATTAAAATTCCAATCAATTCTAATTTCTTCTAATATTCTTTTTGTTGCATTAATTTTAGGCTAACTTCCAATCATTTCTAGTTTGCTGTTAATTCAGTTAACCTAGCTATTCATATAGTTTTTGTTAATTTTAATGCCCTTTCAAATTCAATTATTTAAGATAATTAACTATTAATAATACCAACCCAACCGTGTAACTCTCCTAAAGTTTCACTAGCTGATATAGTTTGTGATAAATTTAAATCAATATTACTAAATTCTGCTGAAAAATGGGAATGAGCCATAGAAGCTAACATAGCTTGGTAAAAAGCACCGTGGCTGCTATCTAAACTTAAAGGAATACTTTCAATAACTTCAGAAACTATATAAGTTTCTAAATATTCTATTGAAGAATAGCCTATATAATTTTCAGTTTGGATTAGCAAATTTGAATTTAAATAATCATAATTTAAATATTCACCATAAGATGGGGTTTCTAATAACTCTTCTAAATCTTCTTCTTGGGTAAGTAAGCTTTCTTCAGAATAATATTCGAGTTCGTAATTAATCTCATAATTTTCATAAGTTGAATATTCATATTCATCTAACTCTTGCGTTAATTCTAACGCTGGGAGCTCTTCTGTTTCTAATATTTCATATTCTAATACTTCATAATCTTGGGTCTCTTCTATAGGAATAATCTGCTGTGTTATTAAAGGTACTATAGTCTCAGCCGGTGTAATTTCAATAGTTTCAGGCTCTGCTTCAATTTGCGGCGTTGCAACTTGTGCTGCCTCAAAAGGTTGTTCGATTAAAAAATAATCATCAACGAGAGTAAAAACTAAATCTATATGCCTAAAAAGACTAAAACGCCTATTTGGATTTTCAAGAAGAATATCGCCCATAACTCTTGCACTATATAGTGGGAACAAGCTATCTTCATAAACGAATAAGCTATCTTCTTTAAAATGATTATCGACTAATAAAAAGCCCGCTTTATGAAAGGCAAACTTATATTCTCCAATCTCTATATAGTGAATGCCTAATTCATCATCAAATGAGAGGAAACTATCTAAGAATTTTGTAAAATTATCTTCATAATAATCGTTGTAGAAGTCGATATCTACTACCCCTAAAAACTCGCTTACATTTCTATAAACATACCAATCTTTTATGTTGTAGGAAAAGTAATCTTGCAATTTTTCTTGAAGATGCTCACCTAAACTGTTATGTATATTGAAAAAGTGTGGTCTAATAGGGGCGAAAAAAGGAAGCTTAGTAATTTCTTGCTCAAATGGACTGATAAGCTCGCCGCTATTTGGCGGGTCTGTGCCTATTTCGTATCTAAATTCAGTGTCTACATACTCAGAAGCTTCACTAAAACCATAATTATTATATGAAGATTGCCCTATTTGGGTAGTTTCAGCTTGAACTGGAGTAACACCCAAAAGCATGGAAGCTAACAGCATATGCAGTAAAGAATTTTTCATACGCTTTCTTAACGTTTTTCTTTTACTCACTTATACCTCCTAAGTTTTTTACAACTATTATAATATATAATAATGGTAAGTATATTTTATCACAATAGTCCAATTTTGTAAAGAGATTTCTAAAATTTTTATTTAAATTTTCGGCTTAATTTTCAATGTGTTTTTGTTCAACTTGTACATTTTTTCTACAAATTTTTTTAGAAAATTAATTTATAATGAATTATGTATCTTTTAAAACTCCCTTCGGTCGTTTTTGGCTTACTAGTTTTTAGAGGTGCTCAATTATAGCTGCATAGGCAAAAAAAGGAGCAAATATGTATGATTAATTTTTTAGCACCGAGCCTTCGCATTTTTTTTAAAACAGTTGATAATATAAGAGAAATTAGGCTTCGTGTAAATAATCCGATAATATATTATACAGATAGAGAAAATATAATAGCACATATTTTAACGAAAGAGCAATTAGAACAAACTATAGAGCTAATGAGCGGTTTTTCACTATATGCCTTTGAAAGTGAACTTAAAAATGGCTTTTTAACGATAAAAGGCGGGCACAGAGTTGGAATTGCTGGCGAAGCGGTAACCGAAAATGGTAAAATTAAAACTTTAAAAAACTTTTCAAGCATAAATATAAGAATAAATAGGCAAATTATTGGCTGCTGCAAAGAACTTTTGCCACACATTATGAAAGGCGAAGAAGTGCTTAATACTTGTATAATATCACCACCGGGGTTTGGCAAAACTACTATTTTGCGTGATTTAATAAGAAACTTAAGTGAAAAATTTACTATAGGCGTTGTTGATGAAAGAAGCGAGCTTGCGGCTTGCCATTTGGGCATACCCCAAAATGATTTAGGCAAAAGAACCGATATTTTAGACGCTTGCCCAAAATCTATAGGAATGGAAATGCTTTTACGCTCAATGGCTCCGCAAATAATAGCTATAGATGAATTAGGAAGCGGCGAAGAAGAACAAGTGAAAAAAATATTAACGGCAGGTATAAAATTAATTTGCACAATGCACGGAAGCGATATGAAAGAAGCAAAAAAGCTAGGATTGGAAAGATACATATTACTAGGCAAAGACTTTAAAATTAGAAATATAGAATAGTTTTTTAAAAAGGCTTGACAATTCTTTAAGCATATTAGCCAAGATAAAGCATTGGTATAACAAAACTTGTGCATTTTTAAAAAAGGATTGATAACTTATACGAGCATACACTAAAGGGGGGAATATAATGCAAATAGCAGGGGCAATTTTAATAATATTAACTTCGTATATAATAGGCTACTATTTAGGAAGCTTTCCTATAAATAGAAAAATGGACCTTTTGCAGTTTAAAAAAGCCTTAAGCATTTTAAGCTCTGAAATAGAACATATGCACACACCATTAAAGACAGCCCTAATTAATATAGCCGAGCGTTTAAATAAACCAATTGATGCTATATTCATAAATTTTGCGAACTTTTTAGAAACAGAAATGCCAAAAGATGCTTTTCAAAAAAGTTTACAACTAAATATTAAAAAAACTTACTTAACGAAAGAAGATATATACATATTAAATAACTTTGCAAGCATTATAGGGCACTTAGATATTGCAATGCAAAAAAGTGCAATAAATTTGCTAAATGAACAACTAACCACCGCCATTAATGAATGCACAGAGATAGGGGCAAAAAATAAAAAGCTATATACTAGTTTAAGTGTTTTATTTGGGCTTTTGATTGTAGTTATACTATTTTAAGCTTGATTTTTTTAACATAGTAGTGTATAATTATATGTGTTAGCAAACTTGCATTAAACATTTTGTAGTTCTTTTTCAAAATACTTGTGAATTAACACAGTATGGGATATATTTTGGATAAGTTATTTAAATTTTTATAAGCAATTGCTAAAAAAATATACCTAAAAAAGGAGATTTATAGTGAAAAGAAAACATATGAAATACCTTAAAAAAGTGTTAGTAGCAATTATAGCTACTAACTTAATTGCTGCACCAGTTGCAACTCTAGCTAGTAATAATATTGCGGCTCAAACTGAACAAACACAGCTCTCCATGAGTGAACTTATAGGGCTTATTTTAATGCAAAATGGTGGAGTTTTTAACCGAAATGCTGCAAGTATGCTTTTACAAACTTTAGGTGTGCCTGTTACTCCTCAAAATGTTAATACTTTAATGCTTACAGTTTCAGTAGGCACAGCAGGAAACACTGCCGGCGAACCAGTTATTGATTTCTTTAATAATTTTGCTTATGAAAGCACAGGCACACGTATACAACCTGCTTCAGAAAACAATTTTTCAAATATTATAGGCGATAATGTTGGTTTAAATATTAGAGTTGTAGATATTGCGATGCTCGGTGCTCACAATAGCTTTAGCAACAATATAGGTTCAAATTCTCCTGTAGACCCAAATGATGCAATGTATGGCAACCCTCTAATTTCTTTAGCACCGGGCTTTGTTTCACGCTTAAGCAGAACACAATATGGAAATGCAATGAGCTTGCTTAATAATGGAGTTCGCTATTTAGACGTTCGTGTTACAAACGTGCACGGAAACTGGTTCACAGAAAACACATTGATTTCTGAAAGTTTAAGCTCCTATATCTGGGAAGTTATAAGTTTCTTGCAGCAAAACCAAGGGGAGCTTATAATTCTTGATTTTCAACACATATCACTTGGGAACGCTTCTTATGAAGACTTTTTGGAATATATTGCTTCAATAGAAGTATACGAACAAAATTTATTTGATTTTGTGCACATAAACCCTTACACAAGCCCATTAGGAACAGTTACTTTAGGTGCTGCAACTAACGACGGTTATTCTAGCGGTGTTATTATACTTGCTAATCAACCAACTTCACAATATTCTTTTCATTTCTATAGAAATGAAAATATACGCTCAAGATGGCTGCAACAAACTAATATACACAACCTTCTAGGAGAAATAGAAACAGAACAAACAATAATTAATAACGGAGATTTTCAAAACAGGCTAAGAGTTAGCCAAGCGACCGTAACATTAGAAACAGTGGGTGCCAATCTTTTAAGGTCTATTAATAGTTGGTCTTATATGTTTTTAGCAGAAAGATTTAATTCTTTTCTTTTAACTCACGATGTGGAAAGTTGGCTTTCAACAACGCCTATTATAATGGTTGGCTTTGCTGAATCTTCTTTTAGAGATTTTAATGAACAAGCTATAGAAAGGATAAACGCTTTCAATAGAAATTTGTATTAATAACTATTCCAGAAACATAAAAAATTAAAAATATAGTAAAAAGCCCTGTTAAAATTGCAGGGCTTTTTTATAAACTAGTTAAAATTTTATAAAAAAATTTCAAAAAAGTCTTTACTTAGCTTCGCAAATGTTATAAAATATACTCATAAAGAAAAAGTTAGGGGTGGTAAACTAATGAATAGACAGTTGAGCGATATTTTAAACAATATAGAAAAAGTAATAATTGGCAAAACTGAAGTTGTAGAGCTCACTTTGTGCTCTCTGCTTTGCGGTGGCCACGTATTAATAGAAGATATGCCAGGGGTTGGCAAAACGAGCCTAGTTTTTGCTATTTCAAAAAGCTTTAATGCAAGCTTTAAAAGAATACAGTTTACACCAGATATTTTGCCATCAGATATTACAGGGTTTTCAATATATAACCAAAAAAATGGAGAATTTGAATACCACGAAGGAAGCATAATGAGCCAAATAATTTTGGCAGATGAAATAAACAGAACTAGCCCAAAAACACAATCTAGCTTACTTGAAGTAATGGAAGAAAACCAAGTTACAGTAGACGGGAAGACTTACGAAGTGCCCCAGCCTTTCACAGTCTTTGCAACGCAAAACCCTATAGAATATTTAGGAACATAC
>WRFW01000167.1 GCA_009787435.1 Defluviitaleaceae bacterium | reverse complement strand
ATGGCTTTTTCATAGTGAGAGATGCAACAGGTGTATTTTTCACAAGAAATGGAGCATTAAGAAGAGATGCAAGCGATAATGTAGTAATAGCTTCTGGGCACCATTTGCAAGGTTGGCGAGTAATAGACACACCGGGGTGGACACCTGAAATGGGATTAGATACTCGTTTCACAGTAAACCGTGGACCAGTTCAAGATATAGCACTAACGCCAAACGATCTAGTGAGCTCACCAGTTACTACTAGAAATGTTAACTTTCAAGGCAACTTAAATCCGGAAGTTATAAGAGGCATTCCTGTTTCTGGCACACCGCCTTACCCATTGGGGCCAATAATGAATGAGCCTGTAATACGTATGATGAACGTTACAGATAGTTTGGGGAATATTCATACTATAAGTGCTGAGTTCCAAATTACAGATAGCGGGTCGGCAGGTGAAACTGTTTGGTACGTAACTTTAAGAACTCCTGCAAATTCTGGTTTACAGCTTTCTTCAGCTTCGCCAGGTGTTACTGGCGGAGCAGCAGCGGCAGACACTTTAAGTTTCCCTTTAACTTTTGATAGCTTAGGCCGCCCTGTTTCTCCTGGTCCTGGTGGTCTAAATTTAACTATATCTAGCACTATGGGTGGCACACCTGCTTCAAACATAGGCAATAACGGAGAAATAGGTCTCCATTTTGGTGGCATGACTCAATATGCTCAATTCCCATCTTCAGCAAGCGTACACGATATAGAGGGAACGCCAGCAGGCTACTTAGTAGATTTAGTAGTAGGGCAAGATGGCACAATGATGGGTATTTACTCAAATGGTGATATGAGACCATTGTGGCAAATACCATTAGCCCAATTTTCAAACCCGTCTGGTCTTGAAGCGATAGGCGGCAGTTTATTTAGGCAAAGTGCAAACTCTGGCACATTTGATGGCATAGGAGGCGTTGGTGTTCTTCGAGGCGGTGTTCTTGAAATGAGTAATGTAGACTTAAGTGCTGAATTTACAGACATGATAATAACACAGCGTGGTTTCCAAGCAAGTTCACGTTTAATAACAACATCAGATGATATGTTACAAGAGTTAGTAAACTTAAGAAGATAGTAATTATTTTTTAGTAAAGGGCAAATTTGCCCTTTACTAACTGGAGAATTCTAATATGATAACAATAACACGTATAAATAATAGCGAACTAACAATAAATTGCGATTTGATAGAAACTATCGAAGCAACCCCAGACACGACGATAACTATGACTACAGGGCGAAAAATAATCGCCAAAGATAGCATAGCTGATATAATAGATAAAATTGTAGATTTTAAATCTACTGTTAAAAATATAATCAAATAAAAAGATTGCAAAGGAGAATAAATTAAGTGGAATTAGGTTCAATTTTAGGGCTTATAATCGGGCTTCTCGTTTTCTTCGTCAGCATGCTTTTGGCTGTTGATGGTGATTTCGGAATGATGATTACAGCCTATATAGATGGTGTTTCAGCTATAATAGTTTTCGGTGGAACTTTCTTTTCTGCATTCCTAGCTTTCCCATTGGATAAAGTTCTAGGTGCTGTTAAGTCTGTTGGTATAATTTTTAAACCGTTAAATGCAAACCCAAGAGGTTCAATTACAGAAATAATAGAGCTTGCAAACTTAGCAAGGCGAGAAGGTATACTTGCTTTAGAAGAAAGAGCAAGCACAATGGAAGACCCTTTCCTTAAAAAAGGCATCATGCTAATAGTGGATGGTACAGACCCAGAGCTTGTTCGTTCTATTTTAGAAACAGAGATGACATACATAGAAACTAGACATAGTAATGTGCGTATAGTTTGGGACTATTTTGGCTCCCAAGCACCAGCTTGGGGTATGGTTGGTACTTTTGTTGGTCTTATAGCCATGCTTCTTAACTTAGACGACCCAGATAACTTAGGTCCTGCTATGGCAGTTGCCCTTATAACTAGTCTATATGGTGCTTTCATAGCAAACTTGCTTGCTATACCTATAAGCCGTAAACTTAAATTTTTTAATAATGAAGAATTAATAATGAAAGAAATCTCTCTTGAGGGGATGTTATCTATCCAAGCGGGTGAAAACCCTCGTATTATAGAAGAAAAATTAAAATCATTCTTATCTCCAAAAATGAGAGAAGCAGCAGCCGATTCTGGAGCAGAGGCAGGTGAATAAATATGAGAAGTAACAGGAAAGTTGAAGAAGAAAGCGGAGATTCAAAACCTTGGCTAGCTTCCTTTGCAGATTTAATGTCTGTATTATTTACATTTTTCGTTTTGCTTTTTGGAATGAGCACCATAGAAGAACAGCAGTTCATTCAAGTTCTTCAATCTTTTGGAAACCCTGTTATAAATATAACGCAGCCAAATACAGGCGATGGCTTTGAAGCATATGTTTCGCCTGGCATCGGTTTTTTAGACCCCTTTTCAATATCCCCTTATGAGGGAAGATACGAAGACCCGCCTGCAGATGGCGGCGATGTTTCAGAATATATGCAAGCTTTAATTTTAGAATTTGAAACAAACTTTCTTCAAACTTCTAACCCTTTCACACATGCAGGCTTCAGCACAGCAGATGAAAGAGATGGTACAGGGCAAACCGCCGCTATAGCGGGGCAAGCAGGCGAGCAAGGGCAAGAGGATTTAATAGATGGGCCTATAATAACCGTTTTAAATTCAGGCGAAATATTAATAACTTTTCCAGATATGCTTTTCCCAAGTGGTTCTTCAGCTTTAGTGCCAGCTTCAATTGAAGCTTTAAATGCACTCGGTAGTATTTTTGATGATTTTCCAATGTTTGAACTTATGATAACTGGGCATACAGACAATATTCCTATAAACACACCAGTTTTTCCAGATAACTGGATGCTTTCAAATGCTAGAGCTCACTCAGTTGCAATGTTTTTCATAAACAATCACGGAATACCGCCATATAGAATAGAGATTAGAGGCCGTGGCGAGTATGACCCTATAGCAACAAACGAAACACCAGAGGGAAGAGCACAAAATAGAAGAGTAGAGATACTAGTTACTGAAGTGAACAATTAAGTGCCTCAAAAAACTGTTAAGTTTTTAGAAAGGTGTTTTAAGGATAGTACTTTCTTTGGGCTATCTTCGTGGGTGAGCTAAAATAATTTTCATCCGTAAGCAGTATTAAAATTTATTAAAATAGGAGACATATTAAACGTGGAAGAAAAGAAAAATAAAGGCAGCAAAATGATGCTCGTTTTAGTTATACTCATGGTTCTTTTAATAGGGCTTGTAGTAGGTGTGTTTGCATTCTTTTTTATGAACATGGGCGATGATGAAAGCGGTTCCCAAATAGTTGCAGCTATTACACCAACTCAAGTTGCAGATTTAGAATTTTTTAGAATATCACACCCTATTAACACAAACCTTTTAACAGGTCCAGATGGAGCAAGAAGAGTATCTTTTAACTTTGAAATAGGTATAGATGGTAATCATCCAAATAGTTCAACTATTATGGACACTTTAGGCAGGGCAGAATCTGTAGTAAGAACTATAGCAATAAACGTTTTAGGAGAGATGACTGCCGAACAAATCTTAGATATAGGCGGGCGGGCATTTTTAACCCAAGCAATTTTAGATAGATTAAGAACTGAATTTCAAACAAACTTAATTGTAGATATTTTTATTATAGATATTATGGTTCAATAAGGCGAAGTTGCCTAGCTATAATTATAAAAAATGATGACGCGGCAAATTTATAAAATGTTTATTAAAACCGCGATTACTAAAAAAGTAGGTGATAAAAGTGGGAGAGGCACTATCCCAAGACCAGATTGACGCATTAATAAACTCTATGGCTTCTGGTGAAAAAGAATTAGATGAGCCGATAAAACCAGCCGATGCAGTCCTTAATTATAACTTTTCAAGACCCTCAAAATTCAGCAAAGAGCAGCTAAGAACTCTTGAAATTATTTTCGATAGTTATGGCAGGTCCCTAACGACTTTTCTTACAGGTTATTTAAGAAGAAGTGTTGAAATTGAAGTTGTTAACTCAGAACAAATCACTTATAAAGATTTTTCCCTTAGTTTAGCAAACCCTACTATAATGTGCCTTGCAGATTTTGAACCGCTTAAAGGTAGAATAATAATGGAGCTTTCTTCAAGTATAGGCTATGTTATTATTGATAGAATTTTAGGGGGCAAAGGAGACCTTTTAAATGATATAAGAGATTTTTCGGATATTGAAAAGCTGCTTCTTGAAAGGCTCTTTGTGCAAATGTTGAATTTAATGCCAGATGCTTGGGAAAGTGTAGCAAATATAGACCCTCGTTTTAGCGTTATTGAAACAAATGTTCAATTTGCACAAGTGCTGCCGCCAAATGAAATAACAGCCCTCGTAACTTTAAATGTGAAAGTTGGGGAGATAAGCGGCTATTTAAATATTTGTTTGCCACACATAGTGATAGAGCCAATTGCAAACAAACTTAATACTACAAATTGGTTTTCTCAGACTCTTCAAACGAACAGCTCTGAATATAAAAACGACTTAGAAGATAAACTAGAAAATACTTATATAGATATTTCCGCAATAGTCGGAAGAACTAATATAATGGTTAGTGATTTTTTAACATTACAAGTAGGCGATATAATACATTTAGATTCTTATATAAATTCTAGCTTAGATGTAATGGTGGGGGATTTGCTTAAGTTTACTGCTAACCCCGGCATAAGCCGTGGTAAAAATGCAATACAAATTACAGAGTTAGTAGGTAAGGAGGGTTAAAAAATGGCAGATAAACCGCTGTCGCAAGATGAACAATATAAAAATGATTTGCTAACTTCTATTCAAACAGATACTTTAGGTGAAATAGGCAATATATCTATGGGAACTGCTGCAACTTCTCTTTCTACACTTCTTAATCAAAAAGTTTCTATAGACACACCACACGTAAAAGTTATGAGTTGGCAAGAAATATCAGATTCATATGATAGACCTTGTATAGGTGCAAAAATTGATTACACAGTTGGGCTTGAAGGCTCAAATCTTCTCATTTTAAAAAGCTCCGATGCTAAAATAATAGTCGATTTAATGATGGGCGGCAATGGTGATATTAGTGGTAAAGAAAATGAAAAACTAAACGAGATTGATATTAGTGCAGTTGGCGAAGCTATGAACCAAATGATAGGCTCTTCTTCCACAGCTCTTTCAACTTTAATAAATCGCAAAATAGATATTGCAACTCCGCAAATCGAAGAATTAGACTTAAAAGATGGAGACTTTTACGACACAATAGGTTTCGGCGGCGACCCAATAGTAGTCGTAGTTTTTAAACTTGTTATAGGTGATTTAATTAATAGTAGTATAATGCAAGTTATACCTCTAAGTTTTGCAGGTGAGCTTAGCGATTTTATGCTCCCTAGTGATGATAATTCAGAAAATAATAAAAATATCATAAATAATTCCACAGAGAATACAGCACAAGCTAATAATGGGCAAGCGGCGGGTATTCAAAATCAACAAAATCAAATGGAGGGTAACACTAATATGGGAAGCGGCGGGTATTCATCACCAGTGCAAAAAAATGCAAATGCCTCTTTGGCTCAGTTCCAAAGTTTTGAGGGCAACCCTGCATTAGTAGGAAAAGAAAATATAAATATTTTAATGGATGTGCCACTTGAAGTTACAGTTGAATTAGGTAAAACAAGTAAACGAATTAAAGATATATTAGAATTTTCACCGGGAACAATAATAGAGTTAAATAAACTGGCCGGCGAGCCAATAGACGTTTTGGTTAATGGAAAATACGTTGCCAAAGGGGAAGTAGTCGTTATAGATGAAAACTTTGGTATTAGAGTAACGAGCATAATAAGTCCAGAATTGCGTATTTAATTACGCTAACACATATCGAAAGGGGTAAATTACAGTGTCTAAAAATATACTTTTAGTTGATGATGCAGCTTTTATGAGAATGATGTTAAAAGACATCTTAACGAAAAATGGTTATACAATAATTGGTGAAGCAGAAAATGGTATTCAAGCCATCGAAAAATTTAAAGAATTAAAACCAGATTTAACAATATTAGATATTACAATGCCAGAAATGGACGGCATTTCAGCAGCTAAAGGAATAAAAGCGGTAGATGCAGATGCTGTTATAGTTATGTGTTCCGCTATGGGGCAGCAATCTATGGTAGTTGAAAGTATTCAAGCGGGGGCTCGTGATTTTATAGTTAAGCCTTTCCAAACTGAAAGAGTTATTGAGGCAGTTCAAAAGGTAATCGGCTAATGATTTTCGCTCAGCTTGCCCTTACACCAGCCTTAGGGTTTTCAAATGTTATTATGTTGTTATTTTCTTTGGCTTTCGTTATAGTTTTGGCTATTTATGTTACTAAATTAGTGGCAGGTGCTAAGCTTAGGGGCTTTGGAAAAAACTTAAAAATAATAGAAAGTATAGGCGTTGGGCAAAATAATTCTGTCCTCCTTTTGAAAGTAGGCGAAAAATATATTTTAATTGGCACAGGAAAAGATAGCGTTAATCTTCTCTGCAATATAGACGAACATGATATAGTTTTAGAAGAAAGGCAACAAACGCCAGATTTTAAAAATATGTTAAATAATTTTATTAGAGGCAATAAAAATGAAACGAGCAATTAAAAAATATGTTAATATTTTCTTGGCACTCTCATTTGTGGCTTTTTCATTAAATATTTTATTATCACCGCAATATTTAATAATGGCTACAGAATTAGCAGATTTTGCAGATGAATTATTGCCTCCCGAGCCATTCGTTCTTTTTGATGAAGAAGACCCCTTAATTGATATATCAATTGCCGGGGAAAATATAGTTGCAAGTTCCACAGTGCAAGCAATTTTTCTATTTACTTTAATTGGGTTAGCGCCAACTCTTTTAATGATGCTAACCGGTTTCACTAGAATAATAATAATTTTGCACTTCGTGCGTTCCGCTTTAGGTGCTCAGCAAATGCCGCCAAATCAGGTTTTAATTGGTTTGGCTCTTTTTCTTACTTTCTTTGTTATGGCACCCATAATCACAGAAGTTCATGAAAATGCAATAACGCCATATATGGCAGGGGAACTAACACAGCAAGAAGCTATAGACACAGCAATGGAGCCAGTGCGTGGGTTTATGCTTGCAAATGCATGGGAAAGTAATTTAAGGCTTTTTGCAGATATAGTAGGCGATGAAGAATATGAAACTTATGATGATATACCGCTTCGTGTATTAATACCTGCATTTATATTAACAGAAATAACGATAGGGTTCATATTTGGATTTTTCATATATATCCCTTTTATAGTAATAGATATGGTCGTTGCTTCGGTGTTAATGGCAATGGGTATGATGATGCTTCCACCAGTTATGATTTCGCTTCCTTTCAAAATATTACTATTTATTTTAGTTGATGGCTGGAATTTAGTCGTCCGGCTGTTAATACAAACATTTATGTTTTTGCCTTAGAGTTAAATTTTTAAAAAATTTGGAATTGCGATGAGCCTTTCCTAAATTTTTTTTAGGTAGTTAGAATAGGAGAATTACAAAAGAATGTCTCAAGAACTTATAATCGATATAATTAGAAACGGTGTTTTAACTATTTTGGCAGTTTCAGCACCGCCGCTTTTGCTAGGGCTTGTAGTCGGTTTGTTAGTTAGTGTTTTCCAAGCGGTTACTTCAATTCAAGAGCCAACAATGGCATTCGTTCCTAAAATAGTTGCCGTTTTATTTTCGTTAATAATTTTCGGCTATTTTATGCTTTCAACTCTCTATGAATATGTTAACTCTCTTTTAGGCAGCATACCAAATATTATACAAGGTTTAAATTAAGCAAGGTTTAATTATGAATGACTCTTTCCCATATTTTCTTGAAGTTTTCGCAAATGCACCTATATTTTTATTAATACTTATGCGTATGCTAGGCTTTTTTATAATTATGCCTGTTTTTGCCGCTAATTCTATACCCGCCATGGTTAGAGTTTTCTTTTCTATATCATTTGCGTTTATAGTTTATATTAGCGAACTTTTTATAGTTGCAGATGTTGTCTATTTTGGTGAAAGTATATGGGGTGCTTTTTTCTTACTCTTAACAGAGTTTTTAATCGGCTTTGCACAAGCTTATATAGTTTTTATAGTCTTTTCCGCAATATATCTAGCAGGGCAGTTTATAGAGCAAAATATAGGCTATAATCAACTTACTATGTTTGACCCTATTTCTGGGTTTCAGGCTCCGGTTTTCGGTAACCTTTTATATATGACTGCAATGGTTATTTTAATAATTACCGGCAATTTTAATAGAATTTTATTGCAGCTTTTTAGCAGTTTCATTCATGTGCCTATAGGCACAGTTAGCTTTTTAAATAATGCTGTAAGTATTCATATGATAAACGTTATAATTAATAGCTTTTATATGGGCGTGCAAATTGCTATGCCTTTTATAGGCTCAATGCTAGTTCTTAATATTGCTTTAGGCATTATGGTTAAAATTATACCGCAATTAAATGTTTTTGTAGTCGGTATTCCGATAAGAATTTTAGTTGGGCTTGTAATTTTAGTTTTTATTGTGCCTTTGTTTTCAAGTGTATTTACAACATTATTTAACGAAGCTTACAGAGCGATACAGTATCTTATATTCTTTTTAGAGCAAGGGTAGCCTCCTGCTAGGGGGGGGGGTATAAAACCACCTTTGGCGGGTTAAATAAATGT
>WRFW01000166.1 GCA_009787435.1 Defluviitaleaceae bacterium | reverse complement strand
CAAGACCAGTGCGAGCTGCTTTAGCAACAACTAGAAGAGAACCAAACCCAGTTCAAATAATAGGTATTGTTGTAGATTATGGAACTCTTACAACTACTATTGCACACCCAAACCGTGTATCGGTTATAGATTTTTTTAGATACGATACACATGAATTTGTGGACAGATTTTTAACAGAGCGTAATGAATTTCATAACGTATTTACAGCCCTCTTAAGTAGAGATGTATATATAATTCGTGTGCGAACGCCTGGTAGAGCAATGTATTATAGAGTAATAGATACGAGGGAATTGCTCCCTTTTCAAGTAGTGGAAGTGAGCCCCGCAGAAGACGTAGTCGTATACGTAGGTGATAATCACATTTTAACATATCCAGAGCCTTTTATAGAACCAAATGGCAGGCTTATGGTAGGTGTTAGGTCTTTTGCGGTTGGTCTTGGCTTCCAAGTAAGTTGGTCAGAAAGATTAAGGCAAATAATATTAAGAAGAGACGGCTATTCAATAACTATGCGCATTGGAAGAAACAACTTCACTATGCGTCAACCAAATTCAGCCCCTGAAGACCAAGGGCAAATTCACAATTTCTTAGATGCAGTGGGGCCTACAATAATTGAAGATAGAACATTTTTACCAATACGTTCGCTAGCTGAAACTATGGGCTATAGAGTAGATACAGAAACGAACCTTAACCGCTTATATGTTCGATTAAACAGAGGAAACCAACGTTCATTCCGTGGCGTTCGCTTAGTAGATTACACTAATATCGGCAGTTATGAAATAGGCAATGTTGAATGGCATGGCGGTTTAGATTAATCCAAATTATCTTCTATAATCATTTGAAATATATGGTTTCTATAGTTACATAACTTAGTTAGATTTATTTCATGCCGCATATTGCTATATTTTCTTATAATTTTAAAAATTTAATTTGTGCCCGCCTCCTATAGGCGGGCTTTTTTATTTTTCAAATTTAATAAAACAGTTGATATTTAGCAATATATTTGATACAATATTAGTATAGTAAATTTTAAAGTAAGGAGTTTTTATGGACGGGTTTGTAACTGTAGTCTTAGCGGCTGGGCAAGGCACTAGAATGAATTCTAGCTTGCCTAAAGTAGTTCACAAAATTTTTGATAAAGCTATGGTTAGCTACGCTGTTGATGCGGCTTTTGGGGCAGGTTCTAAAAAAGCAATTATAGTTACTGGTTTTAAAGAAGAAATAGTTAGAAGCGAGTTATTGGGTAAAGAAAATATTATATTTTCTCATCAAGATAGGCAGCTAGGCACAGGCCATGCCGCTAGCATGGCACTACCTTTTATAACAGCCGAAGATGATGTTTTAATTCTTTATGGTGATATGCCCCTATTAACTAAAGAAACATTAAAAAATATTCACGATATACATAAAGCTGCTAATGCCGATTTAACTTTACAATCTACAAATGTTGATAATCCTTTTGGCTATGGTCGTATTGTTCGGAAAGACGGTCTCTTAGAAAAAATAGTAGAGCAGAAAGATGCTACACACAAACAGCAAGAAATAAATGAGATAAACACAGGGCTTTATTGTTTCAAAGCTTCTGCTTTGCGGGAAGCCATTTTAGGCATGAATAACAACAATGCCCAAAATGAACTTTATTTGACCGATGCAGTTGAAATTTTGCTTTCAAAAGGTAAAAAAGTTCAGGCTACTATTTCCCCTAACAATGAAGAATTTGTTGGCGTTAATAGCCGTGTAGAGCTTGCCCATGCAACGAAAATTATGCAAAAACGCATAAATGAAAAATTAATGATTTCAGGTGTTACAATCATAGACCCAACTACTACTTATATAAGCGTTCATACTAAAATAGGCAAAGATACTATAATAATGCCCGGAACAGTAATAGAGGGTGATTGTGTAATTGGTCAAAATTGTACTTTGGGGCCATATGCCCATTTAAGACCGGGAACTATTTTAGGCGATAACGTACGCATTGGTAATTTCGTTGAAACTAAAAATGCAACTTTAGGAACTGGCACAAAAGTTGCCCATTTAAGCTATATTGGAGATGCTTTGTTAGGCGAAAATGTTAACTTTAGTTGCGGTGCTATTACAGTTAACTATGATGGTAAAAACAAACACTTAACTAAAATAGAAGATAATGCATTTATAGGGTGCAATACAAATTTAATTGCACCAGTTGAAGTTGGCAAAGGAGCTTTTATAGCCGCAGGTTCAACAATAACAGATAATTTGCCCCCAGATTCTTTTGGAATAGCAAGGCAAAGGCAAACTACAAAGGAAAACTATATTAAAAAAACTTAAGATTTGATGGCTAATTTTTTTATACAGTGAGTATTTAAAAGATTGTATGTTTGCATAGAACAGAAACTCTGAAGCAATTCAACAAAGTATAAAAATAAATTAGCCAAACAAAAAGGAGAAAAAAATATTATGTTCGTCGGCTCATCTAATGGGGATATTAAAATTTTCGCTTGCAACTCTAATCCACAATTAGCAAACGATATTGTTACTCATCTTTCTAAACTTTCAGAGAAAACATCTAAAGAAAATGCACAAAAATTTGGAACTGTGCAAGTAAATAAAGATATTCGCTTAAATGATTCAGATGTAGGCTATTTTAAAGACGGTGAAATAAGCCTTAAAATAAATGAAAGCGTTCGAGAATGTGATGTTTTCGTTATTCAGTCTACTTCTTACCCAGTGAATGATAATCTTATGGAACTATTAATAATGATAGACGCTTTAAGAAGAGCTAGTGCAAAAAGAATAACTGCTATAATCCCTTATTATGGCTATTCAAGGCAAGATAGAAAAGACCGGGCTAGAGACCCGATAAGTGCAAAATTAGTAGCAAATCTTTTAACTATTGCAGGGGCAGATAGAATACTAACTATGGACTTGCATTGTGCACAAATTCAAGGCTTTTTTGATATCCCTTTAGACCATTTAAGAGGGCTTCCTATTTTTTATGAATATTACAAAGAAAAATTTAAAGATAACATTGAAGAAGTGATTATAGCTTCGCCAGATCTAGGCTCTGTTGGCAGGGCTAGAAACCTTGCAGAGCTTTTAAATGTGAGCATATCTATCGTTGATAAGAGAAGACATAAAGAAGATGAATCCGAAGTGTTAAATATAATAGGTGATATTAAAGGCAAAATAGCCATTTTAACAGACGATGAAATAGACACAGCAGGCTCTATAACTAATGCTGCTCAAGCTTTAATAGAAAGCGGAGCAAAAGAAGTTTACGCTTGTGCAACTCATGGGAAATTTTCAGGGGAAGCAATTGAGCGTATTAAAAATTCTCACATAAAAGAAATGGTTATATTAGATACTATTTTACAAAAGCCAGAAAAATCGCTTCCAAATATTAAAACGCTCAGTGCTGGTAAATATTTTGCAGAAGCTATTTTTAGAGTGCACGAAGGCTTGCCAGTATCAGAATTATTTTGATTTTTTGCCTAATTTAATATTTAGGAGAATTTATGTATTTAATAGTTGGCTTGGGAAACCCAGGCAAGCAATATGATTGGACTAGGCACAATATAGGCTTTGAAACGATAGACAAACTCTGTTTTGATTTAAAAATAACCTTAAAAGAAAAAAAACGATTTAAAGCACAAGTTGCCCAAACAGCAGATGCAATATTTGCAAAGCCGCTCACTTATATGAATTTAAGCGGCGAAAGTGTTTTAAGCTTAGCTAGTTTTTATAATATCTCTCATGAAAAAATTATTATTATTCAAGACGAAGTAGACTTGCCGGTCGGTAAAATACAGCTTAGAAAAACTCTTTCTGCTGGCGGCCACAATGGCATTAAAAATATTATAGCACACTTAGGCAAAGATATTAACAGAATACGCATAGGTATAGGGCTTAAGCCGAAACAAATATTAATGGCAGATTACGTTTTGAGTAAGTTTTTCAAAGAAGAACACGAAGCTATAATAAATTCTGTTACTATAGCTTCGGAAGCAGCTCTTTATATATTAAAAAACGGAATAGATAAAGCTATGAATGAATTTAACCCCACATAAAATGAGGGGGTTTATACAATAAAGATTGGAGAACAAATTATAAATATGTTTCCAAATAAAACTTTTGAATATCCGCTTCTCGTAACTAATTTAAATGAAGCTTCTAAGCCACACGCTGTTAGCCATTTTAATAATAGCATTTTTATAACTGCCACAGAGGAAAGGGCAAAGCAAGTCGGCAATGAGCTTCAAAAACTTAGTGAAGATAAAACTTTCTTTTACCCCAAAAAAGACTTAGTTTTTTATAGTGCAGATGTTCGCAGTAAAGATATAACTAATAAGCGTTTTGAATGTTTAAATTCAATTTTTAAAGGCGAGCAAGTTACTATAGTGCTCTCTATAGAAGCCTTGTTTGACAGGCTAAGTCCCAGAAGTGTTTTCAAAAAATTTATACAAACTTTTAAAATCGGTGAAATTTTAGATGTTGCCAAGCTTTCCTCTATTTTAGTTAACATAGGATATGAGCGTGTAAATAAAGTAGAAGCTATTGGGCAATTTGCAATAAGGGGCGGTATTTTAGATTTTTACCCGCCTATTAGCCCGCTTGCTTTTAGAATAGAGCTTTTTGATAATGAAATAGATAGCATTAGAACTCTTGACCCTCTAAGCCAACGCTCTATAGATAAATGTGAAGAAGCTTTTCTTTTTCCCGTTCGAGAGCTCGTTTATGAAGAAGAACTTCCTGAATATTCAGAAAATTCAGATAGATATTTGCCTTTTTATTATGAAGAACAAGTGAGCCTTTTTGACTATTTAAACCCAAACACAACCGTTATAATTGATGAACCAAATATGCTTATGGCACATGCCAAAGAAATATTAGAAGAATACCATGAAAGTGTTAACAAACGCATAGAAGATGGTAAAATGTTAAAAAAAGAGCGTGAAAGGCTTTTAAGCATTGAAACTCTTCTTAAACACGCTAGTAATTTTAATATAGTTCTCTTAGCCAATTTTATAACTAACATAAAAGATTTTTCACCAAAAGAAATTTTTAGTGTAGATTCTAAAATTGCAATTGAATTAGAAGAAAAAGCGAAAGCAAGTATCCAAAAACCAAAGCGGAAAAGAAAACAAAAGGGTCAAAAAATAAGCAATTTCACAGAGCTTAAAATAGGTGATTATATAGTTCATGATAATCACGGCGTCGGCATTTATAGCGGAATAGAAACTATAACGACCGATGGCGTAAAGCGTGATTATATAAAGCTTCACTATGCAGATGAGGGTAAGCTTTTCATACCTACAGACCAGCTAGATAGAGTTCAAAAATATATAGGTGGTTCTGCAAAGCTTCATAAACTTGGCGGCTCTCTTTGGGAAAAATCTAAGAAAAAGGCTAAAGAAAATGCTGAAAAACTTGCCAAAGAATTAGCTGTGCTTTATGCTAAAAGAAATGAAGCAGCTGGCTTCGTTTATACTAAAGATACTGTTTGGCAAACTGAATTTGAAGAAAACTTTGGTTTTGAAGAAACTACAGACCAAATAAATGCTATTAGAGACGTTAAAGAAGATATGGAATCCACTAAAATTATGGATAGGCTCATTTGTGGTGATGTTGGTTTCGGCAAAACTGAAGTAGCTATTAGGGCAGCTTTTAAAGCTGTGGACTCTGGAAAGCAAGTTGCTTTTCTCTGCCCAACAACAATACTAGCTCAGCAGCATTATAATACTTTTAAAGAAAGAATGAAAGATTACCCAATTGGCATAGAGCTTCTTTGCCGCTTTAGAAGCAAAAAAGAGCAAAAAGAAAGCCTTAAAAATTTAGAAGCAGGCGAAGCAGATATTATAATTGGTACACATAGACTTTTAAGTAAAGATGTTTCTTTTAAAAACTTAGGTTTAGTAATAGTCGATGAAGAACAGCGTTTCGGCATTACCCATAAAGAAAAATTAAAAGAGTTAACAATTAATGTTGATATTTTAACGCTAACAGCTACACCAATACCGAGAACACTGCATATGAGTCTTTCTGGCATTAGAGATATTAGCATTTTAGAAGAGCCGCCAATCGAAAGAAAAACTATTCAAACTTTTGTGTTAGAGCAAGATGAACAATTTATAAAAACCGCTATTACTAGGGAACTTTCAAGGGGCGGGCAAGTTTATTATCTTCATAATAGAGTTGTTAATATAGAGAAGACCGTTAAAATGATTAAAGAACTAGTTCCAAGTGCTGAAGTTGCCTATGCACACGGGCAAATGTCTGAAGTGGAGCTTGAAGATATTATGTTTAGCTTCATAAACAACGAAATAGATATTTTGATTTGCACAACCATTATAGAAACCGGGTTAGATATACCAAATGTAAACACAATTATTATAGAAGATGCAGATAAAATGGGTCTTTCTCAGCTTTATCAGCTTCGGGGCAGAGTAGGTCGAAGCGATAGAATAGCTTATTCTTATCTTATGTATAAAAAAGACAAAGTTTTGAATGAAATAGCTGCAAAAAGGCTTCAAACTATAAGAGATTTTACTGAGTTTGGGGCAGGGTTTAAAATAGCGATGAAAGATTTAGAAATAAGGGGAGTTGGCAGTCTTTTAGGACCAGAGCAATCTGGGCATATGGCAGCAATCGGCTATGATATGTATAGTAGGCTTCTTGAAGAAGCAGTGCTGGAAACGAGGGGTGAAGTATTAAATAAAACTGAAACAAACGTTGATATTAAATTAACTGCGTATTTGCCAACTCACTATATAAAAACAGAAGAAGATAGATTAGAGATATACAAAAAAATATTCCACATAACAGATAGAGAAGACTATAACGGTATATGGGATGAAATGGTTGATAGGTTCGGAGATTTGCCAAAAACGGCTCAAAATTTATTAGATATAGCAATGCTTAAAGCTGTTTCAAATAAAGCCGGTATAACTAGCGTCGCTCAAAAAGGCAAAAACTTAGTAGCTATTTTCAAAAGAGATGCCCCAATAAGCCCTATAAAAATAACTAGTGTAATAAAAGAAAATAAAAATATTCTTTTCACTGCAGCAGGCGAAGCCCCTTATATTACTTACAAGCCAAAAGCAGACGAGCTTACAATTAGTGATGTAACACAGTTTACAAAAATTATTAATAACTTGCAATAAAAAAACGCCTTTTTAAATTTGAATAAAGGCGTTTGCCGTTAATTTAGGGAACTTTATATTCCCTTTTTTATTTTCTATTTTAATTTTTTTGCTTTTTCAACAAAATATTTTTTAGGATTTATAGGCATAATTATACTATAAACAGTTTTCAAAGAATAACTACCCTTTATATTTTCCCAAGCTTTCACATTGTCTGCAAGTATAGTTTGAAGTATGTTGTTTTTTTATGTATTTAATTTTTCCGCTTTCATCAGTTTGTATTAAATAGTTGGTAAGCTTAGAATTTTTATTTTTTCTTTAAAATGTTTTTTAAGAAAAAAGAGCCTTAAAGGCTCTTTTTTGATTGTATTATCTGCTGTTTCTTTTGCTTAACTAACTTTTACTCCACAATACCGTGCCATCTTCAAACATAACTTTTTCAGGAATACTATATATATTAATCATGAAATATTTTTTATTTTGGATATTATATATTTCATAAAGGTCGACTTTGCCATGTTCGTCTTTATAAAAGTCATCTGGAAAAAGCTTTAAAATTTCAATATATTTTTCATCGTATAAATCTAAAAAGCTATTTGAAGAGTTTTCTAAAATTTCAATAATTTCAACAGATGTATAAAATTGACCGTCATAATTTTCATCATCTGGCTCTAAGCTAGTTTCTTCAACACCGAGCACTGGGAAGCATTTAACTTTGAAGCCATTTTCCCAGACAAGTATCCTTGGTTTGTTATCTTCACAAGAATTAACGATTGAAAATAGCATTTGTATATAGTCTTCACTGTCATAGTAGTTTGGTTTCATTTTCTCGTTAATTTTAAGTAGACTTCAGTAGCTTTTTCTTTTACTTCTTTTTCACTTGTATAAGAGTATACTTTAAAATCTTCTTCGTATGGGGAAAAATAATCTGTGATATTTGAAAGTTCAATTAACAACTTATATTCTTCTTCTGATAGTAATTTTAATAGGTTATCATCCCTTTCTACACTGAAAATCCTGTAAAATTCATCTACAAAAATATCTGTTTTATATTCACCTTTATAATAATGCTTTAAAAGATAATATATTTGCTCTTTTGAATTCATAAAAACTCCTTTTAAATTTAATTTGTGGCTATTAATGGACCCATAGGGTCAGGGCTATAATGAAAATGAAGTATTGTATTTGTTTTTGGATTGTGTACAACTTTTAAATTATATTTTTTACCATTTCTCCACATTGTTATATAGTGAGCATTTGCTGTAGCTCCTCTTGGGTCAGGAACTTTTTGACCATTTTTTATGGCAGCTTTTAATGTATTTATTGGTACTCTCCTATTTGGGTCAATTTTTCAAGGGGGAATTTTTAGAAGTATTTAAAAATTAAGATTACTAGTAAAATTAAAATGTACTACCTACCATAAGCCCTTGTATTTAAAAGGCTTATCTAAAAATTTGACTTCCCTCACTTACATAAATAGACACATAAAATCACAAAAAATTAAAAATTTCTTAAAAAAC
>WRFW01000165.1 GCA_009787435.1 Defluviitaleaceae bacterium | reverse complement strand
CGGAAAAACTAACCCTATGAAAGAGCTTGCCCCAGTTGCTACTGTAGAAGAGCTTATAGAAATGAAAAAGAAAGTTTCAGAAATACACGTAAATAGACAAATAAATGAATATATAATAAAAATAGTTAACCAAACGAGAAATAACCCGCAAATTATATTAGGTGCAAGCCCAAGGGCTTCAATTTGCCTTTATAAAGCTGCCCAAGCAATAGCTTTCATGGCAGACCGTGATTTTGTAACACCAGATGATATTAAAAAAATAGTAAAACCCGTTCTTTCACATAGAATTGTGCCAAAGCAAGAAATTAAACTGCAAAAATTGACTACTGAAGATTTAATAGAAAATATTTTAAAAGAAGTAAAGGCACCCCTATGATAAAAAATCGTGTAGTCTATATTTTGTCTATAGCAATAATCATAGCTTTAATATTAATTTACGAAGACCCTATAACATATTTAGCACTATACACAGCCCTCTTATTACCTTTTATTTCTCTATTTATATCTATAATAACTAGGCAAAAATTTACTATCTCAGAAGCACTTGAAAAAAATGAAATAGTAAAAGGCGAAGAAACTAGTTATTATGTTAGCATTAAAAATAATAGTTTTTTGCCTTGCACTAGTGTAAATGTTAAGTTTTTTGAAACACCACACATAGAAACTTTGCATAGAGAATATATTTTTCCACTAGGTGCTAAAAAAAAATATGATGTTTCATTTAATATAGAAGCTAGGCATAGAGGTTTTTTTGAAATAGGGATAGAGGGAATTATTTTATATGATTTTATTGGTTTATTTTCATTTAAGCAAAAACATAAAAAAAGACTGCAATTAACAGTGCTACCCCGTATTTTAGAAGTTAACCCAATTAGTTTAAAAACTGCCACAGAGGGTATAGAGCAAAATAGTAACTTTAAAGCCGAAGAAGACTATAGCATTGTTACAGACCTTAGAAAATATGTGCCAACAGATGGGTATAAAAAAATACATTGGAAAGCGAGTGCAAAAAAGAATGAATTAATAAGCAAAAACTTTGGAACTGCTAAAAAAAATTCTGTAACTTTAATTTTAGATAACACAGCAGCAGAGATAGGAGAAGAAGACAAAATATTAGAAGCATTTGTTAGTGTTTTGAACTATGCCTGGGGCACAGGGTTTGATGTGTCTATAGCTGCTATGGGAATGCCGCAAACGAGCGGAAATTTTGAATTTCTTTATAAACAGATTTCATCAATTCAATTTATTAAACACAAAATAGATGATAATAAAAATAGCAGCTTTGCCACAGGAAGCGAAAACTTCACCATATATTTAAAAGATTTTATAAAAATGCAAATAGAAACAGATAATTTAATAATATTTACGCAAAATTTAACAAACGAACTTATTGCAAAAGCCCAATTTATGAAAAATAATACACTCATATATTACACAAACAAATCAACAATTACTGAATGGGCAAACGCAAAATATACTGGGGAGGTTATTAATGAACTTACGTAACATAATAACGGAAACAATTTTTTTAATAATTGTAGGAAGTTTATTTTCATATTCCTTAGTAATGGGAATAGTGAGCACAACTGAGTTTAATTATAACATAGTTAGCATAGGATGGCAAGTAATGGCGACGCTGGCAGTGCTTAGAATTATTTTTTATAATAAATGGACTATAATAGCAAGCACGTGTATTTTAATAGTAGCTGCTGGCATATTAACATATGAGCATTTAACTTCAAGCTACTATGAAACAGCTTATACAACTTTTTCAATAATCTCAGAACTAATTTTGAACACTACCCATTATTTATCTGGAATAATATCTTATGAGCCTGAATTTGAGCTAGTAATTACTTGGGCTTTAATCGGTTCTATATCTTTGTTTGTGTTTATATTTGGCTTTGTAATTTTTAACTTTTTTATTTTATTTAGCTTTGGAGCTACTCTATACGCAACTATATTAGTGAGTTCGTTTTTTAACTTTCATATAGCGTTTTATGGATTTATAGCGGCTTCTATAGCATTTTTAATAAAGTATTTAAATAGCAAAACTCTTAAAAACTATTCCCCTTTCTCGCTTTATACAATTCCTATAACAGCCATTGCTATGATTATTGCCTTAAACATTCCAACGCCTAGGGAGGGTTTTGCAGGGGAAACAGCAGACAACTTATTAGTTCGCCCATTCAATTTTATAAATGAAACCCTTTATGACGCTTTTAGACCGATGCATTTTTCACTTTCCCAAACAGGCTTTGGCAGCGGCGATGCTAGGCGACTAGGCGGTGATGTTCGCCCTAACTACAACGTCGTTATGAGGGTTCAAAGCAATCAAGATGTGTTATATTTAACCGGTGCTATTTTAGATACTTATACAGGGTATTCTTGGGTGAATACTTTTGCAGGTGAAGAATTAGAATTAATAGCAAGCGACAGGTATTACAATATATACTCTGAAAACTACAACAACAGACGTATGTGGGTAGCCAATACCGATTTAATGGAGCGAAATTTATCACTGCTGCTAACATATTTAACTTCGGATTATGAAGTTACACAGTTTATAGAAAACTTCTTAAATCTAGAAGAATACATTCCAGAGATAAGAAAACATAGTTTAATTTTACACCCTATGACTACTGTAGATGTTTTAAAAATAGATACACACAACAACTCAACAATGTCTATTTTTTATAACGGAATAATCTTATCTTACGAAGCTTCTGGGTTTAACATACAAACTAACCGAAATGAAACATTAACTGCAACGAACAGAATACCGAGGAGCTATATATACACTATAAACCATTTTGACCTTGCAAATGTAAACACTTCTGCACTGCTTCAAATAACATATAGTGGGCTGCTTAAAGATGCATTAGAATTTATAGAAAATTTAGAGCCAGTGGAGCCACCCCCTTTAGTTGGCAGTGATTTAACACCTTGGATACAGTGGAACGCCTTGCAAGATTTATACCGATTTAGAGAAGAAACAATAGAACTATTAGACGATTTAATTATAAGAAGAAACTTTATATACGACCATTTCACAACACTTCCAGAACATCTTCCACAGAGAGTTATAGATTTAGCATTTTATGTAACAGAGGGGGCAGAAAATGATTACCAGCGTGCTAGGATGTTGGAGGCATATCTCCGCCAATTCCCTTATACGCTAGAGCCTGGAAACTTACCTTTTGGTGTAGACTTCGTTGAACATTTCTTATTTTACTTACAAAAGGGGTATTGTGTGCACTATGCAACTGCATTTGTAGTAATGGCTAGGGCACTTGGAATGCCAACTAGGTATGTTGAAGGCTTTATAGCGACGGGCATGGGTTATAATGAATTTTTCTATGTGCGAAATAGACAGGGGCACGCTTGGGCAGAAGTTTATTTTGAAGGCTTTGGCTGGCATAGATTTGACCCTACACCACCTGCAGAAACTTTCGGTGTAATGTTTCAAAACCCAAGCAGTTTTAATGCAGAGGGCGGTGTAAATTCTAGTTTAACACAAGAGCAATTTCAAGAATTTTGGAACCAATTTGAACAAGAATTTGGTTCAGGCGAAAACAACTTAGATTTTGACGTTGAATACGCTTATGATGCTTTATTACCAGTATCTTTTTTAACAAATAGAGAAAACCTAGTAACTACTACAGAAACTGAAGTAGTGCCTAATGTTGGTTTTGATATTAGACCAATTTTAAGGCAAGCAGTTTTTATCGTTTTAAGTGTGCTTGCAATATTAATAGTGCTTCGTGTTTTAATAATAGCAACGAAGCATTATAAAAATATAAAAAAGCCAAACAACGAAGCAGTTATATATATATTTAATGAGATAGTAGAAAGACTAAAATTTTTAGAATGCTATATACAACAAGATGAGACAGCGATATCATTTTCAAAAAGAATTGGAAGCAGATTTAAATTTAAAGAAGAAACAACAACAATGGTAGATATAGCGTATATTTATCAAAAAGCGATGTATAGCCCACACACAGTAACTAACGAAGAAAGAAAAATGGCATATGAAGCATTAAACACAATAGAAAAACATATTCAAAAATATACGAGCAAGCCAAAATATTTTGTGAAAAGATATGTGTTAGCAAAATAAGAAAAGAGCCTTAAAAGGCTCTTTTCTTATTAGAGGGGCTTTAAAAATTAATCAAGCTTTTTCTTAAATGGCACTGCCGGAAGTTTTTCTTCATTGCACAAATTTGCTTCTGCTGGGTCGTCTGTAAAAGCATAAGAAACATGTGTAACTTTGGAAACAAAAGGTGTTTCTATTATTACAGTATTATCTTTAATAATACCCTCTGTAGAGATTTCTATATTTTCTACCCAAATTGAAAGCCCTCTAACTTTTTCATCGATTGGTGAATTAGATAGAGCAAGTTTGCTTCCGTGTGTATCAAAAGATAAAATAAGTTTATCTTCTTTTATCAAACTTGTTGAAGCTAGTTCTATGCCTACAATAGGTCTCTCTATGCTTTTAATTTTTGGGCTTGTTGAAACTATATCTTCCCCGTAAGCTAAGGAAAGGGCTTCTAATGCTAATCTTTCACCTATAGTTTTTTTATTTAAGGGGTGTAAATCGTTATGCTCGCCAACATCTATTGATACTACCATTCTAGTATTATGAAGCTCAAGAGTTTTAGTTTGCTCTTCCCGAAGCAGTTCCCAATTCATTAAAGAACCTTTAGGAGACCAATTGGCTAATTGAACGTATAAAAACGGAAAATCTTCTTGGTTCCATTTATCTCGCCAATCTGTAATCATTTTAGAAAACTTTTTACTATATCCCTCTGGCTCGCCTGTGTTTGATTCTCCTTGATACCAAATAACACCTTTTATGCCATATGAATGCAAAGGGGCAATCATTCCATTATAATTGCCTGTTGGTCTATTTCTAAAAAATGTTGTAGGTGGCAACGGTGGGCAAGATAGAGCCCGTTTATAAAGCCAATTATCTTTTAAATCTAACTCACTATTTACAAATAGCAATTTATAAGACTTATCATTAATAAAGCCACCCATAGTGTGCGAAGCGATAACACGTATAGCAATAGTGTTTAACCCTTTTTTCAAATTAGTAACTTTATAATCTCTAGGCGGGTATCGATAAGTGATGCCGCCTATTTTTTCACCATTTACATACACTTCATCTGCATCAATTATACAACCGAGAATTAAACTAACATCTTTTTCTGCTGCCTGTTCCTCTGTTAATTCTATAGTTTTTCTAAACCAAATAGCCCCTGTAGCTCTTAAATCTGCCACTTCGTCCCAAGGGGTTGTTAGGTGAATAGATTTCCAATCACTATCGTCAAAAAGTTCACTATACCATTTTTCATTTAAACCTCTATCAAATTCATTTAAATTTGTATACCAAGCGTCGTTCATTTTTTGCTCTGAAGATATTATATTTTCCATAAATCCAGGCTTTTGGCATTCATCCGCCATTAATATTTTTTCAGGGTAAGAAGCTAACGCCCTGCGAGACATCCAAGCTTCTACTGGTGTGCCGCCCACCGCAGTCATTATTAAACCTATA
This sequence comes from Defluviitaleaceae bacterium, assembly GCA_009787435.1. Classification (GTDB taxonomy): domain Bacteria; phylum Bacillota; class Clostridia; order Lachnospirales; family UBA5962; genus WRFW01. The sequence goes on along the minus strand of WRFW01000165.1, from coordinate 2,619 downwards.
GGCACTTTATATTTCTCATATAACTTACTTGCAAAGAAAAAACCGACTGCTGAAAAATTTTCTAGCTCACCTTTTTTTACTGAAACCCATTCACTATTAGGCGTTTGTCTCTTTTCTTCGTGAAATTCAGAAGTCAAAGGGACATGATATTGACGAATATAGTTATTTTCACTATTTTTAAGTTCTTCTGAAAACATTCTTTTTACACGAATCATAGGCAATTCCATATTTGATTGACCAGCACAAACCCAAACATCTCCAATAAAAACATCTTCTATCTCTTCTACTAAACCGCCCGAAGAAACAGACATTTTATGAGGACCGCCAAAAGATTTTGCAGGCAATATAAATTCAAAATAGCCATTATTATCTCGCTTAGTTTCATAACTATCTTCGTTAAATTTAAGAGTTACACTATCATCTTTTGAACTGCTATTTATACTACTTGCAGGGCTTCCATAGGCAGACCAAATTTTTATAGGCATATCTCTTTGAAGCACAACGCCATTTTTAAAAATATTATCTAATAATTTAATCATACGTTAAACCTAAAGAGAACTACATCGCCATCTTGCATAATATATTCTTTACCCTCAGAGCGGAGCTTCCCTTTTGCTTTTGCTTCATTTACACTTCCCTCTGCAATTAAATCATCAAAGCTCACTATTTCTGCACGGATAAATCCCCGCTCTATATCTGAATGAATTTTTCCACCTGCTTCTTTGGCAGAAGTACCTTTTTTAATAGTCCACGCACGCACTTCTTTTTCGCCAGCAGTTAAAAAGCTCATAAGCCCTAATAAATCATACCCAGCAGAAGTTAGCCTATTTAAGCCTGTTTCTTTTATTCCTAAGTCTGTTAAGAAATCTTTTTTTTCTTCCTCTGTAAAGTCTTTTATTTCTTCTTCTAATTTAGCACAAAAAGGAACAGCTGTAGCATTTTCAGAACTAGCTATATTTTTCACAACGGAAACGTGTGGGTTATTCATACCATTAGTTTGAAGGTCTTCTTCTGTAATATTCATTCCATAAATAACTGGCTTTGTAGTAAGCAAGTTAAAAGATTTTATGAGCAATTCTTCTTCCTCATCTTTAACTTTATAAACTCTTGCAGGCTTGCCATCTTCTAAAATAGACTTTAATTCTTTTGATAAATCAAGGTCTTTTTTTAAGGCTTTATCTGCCTTTGCAGCTTTTTCTGTTTTAGATATTCTTCTCTCTAGTATTTCTATATCTGAAAAAATTAACTCTAAATTTATAGTTTCTATATCTCTTGCTGGGTTAACTTCATCATCAACGTGGATTATGTTTTCATCTTCAAAACATCTTACTACATGAACTATAGCATCTACTTCGCGTATGTTTGAAAGAAACTTATTTCCTAACCCCTCACCTTTGCTAGCCCCTTTAACTAGCCCTGCAATATCTACAAATTCTATTATAGCAGGCACAGTTTGATTTGCTTCATACATTTTAGTGAGAACTTCTAATCGGTTATCTGGAACAGGAACTATGCCGACATTTGGGTCTATAGTTGCAAATGGGTAATTTGCACTAACTGCTTCGCCTTTCGTTAAAGAATTAAATAGCGTGCTTTTCCCCACATTTGGAAGACCAACTATGCCTAACTTCATTATTTTTTAGCCTCCTCTAAATAATTCAAAACATCTTGTGCGTTAGTATCTGTTTTTGCACGCCTATAAATTTTTTCTATAATGCCCTCTTCATCGATTAAGAAAGTTGTTCTTTCTACACCAAAGGCTGTTTTACCAAAGTTAGTTTTTTCTTTCCAAAGACCATAAGCTTGTATAGTTTCTAAATTTTCATCGGATAATAATAAAAATGGTAAACTATATTTTTCTATAAACTTTGCATGGCTTTCTTGCCCGTCTTTACTTATTCCTATTATGTGAACGTTTTTTTCTTCAAATTTAGGCATAGTTTCCCCAAAAGCACAAGCTTGGCGTGAGCACCCTGGTGTATTATCTTTCGGATAAAAGAAAATTACAACTTTTTTGCCTTTAAAATCTTCTAATGAATAATTTTCACCATCTTTATTTGGCAGTGTAAAATTTGGTGCTTTATCACCTTTTTTTAACATATCTATTCCTCCGTAATATTAAACCACCGAAAGCGGTTAATTATAGTTTTTATACATAATTCTAACACAATTCTATTAAAAAAGCAATCGTTTTTAATAGGTTAATGAGGGTATGTAATAAATTGTATTCAGAAAAGGGATAATCAATTTATCCAAATCCACAATAATAAAAAGACAGTGAAAATATAAATCCACTGCCTTTTTAAAAAGGTTTGATTGTTTAATTATTAAGAAGCATTAGCCTTGGATTGCTTTTGCTACTTCTTCTGCAAAGTTTTCTTCTTTTTTCTCTATTCCCTCGCCTGTTTCAAAGCGAACAAATCTTAAAACTTTTGCCTCTTTGCCTAAGTTTTTTTCAACGTAAGATTTTACTGTGAAATCGCTATCTTTGACAAATTCTTGGTCGTTTAGGCATATTTCTTTTAAACCTTTTTGCAAACGCCCCTCTATCATTTTTTCAACGATATTAGCAGGCTTGCCCTCTGCAAGAGCTTGCTCTGTTAAAATTTTCTTTTCTTT